>NZ_JARPLU010000031.1:0-37579 GCF_032349615.1 Limnospira sp. PMC 1279.21
CTGATAACCGGATGATTGATACTGACGCACCACAGTAGTAGGGTGCGTCAGAAGCCGTCAACCTGACTGATAACCGGATGATTGATACTGACGCACCACAGTAGTAGGGTGCGTCAGAAGCCGTCAACCTGACTGATAACCGGATGATTGATACTGACGCACCTCTTTTTATTATTGGATGGAACCTTGAATAGAATCCGGTAGAGGAGGTAAAGGAACATCACCTTCAACTGGTGTCAGTGTCGCTTTTGGTTGAGATGCAGCTTTATTAGCCTCAATAATTTCTGCGATCGCTTCACTAAAATGAGTTTGAGTCACCCGCTTTTCTGATTTAGGTTTATTTTCTCTAGCCGCTGCGACTACAGATTGAAAAACAGCATTTTTAATATCTCTACCTGAGACATCAGCAAAGTCTTTAGCTAGTTGGGCAAAATTAACAGAATCATCTACAGGAAGTTTACTAGGGATTTGGGCTTGCCAAATTTTTTCTCTAGCCTCTTCCGTAGGCATTTCAAACTGAACTTTCCAGCGAATTCTACTAATAAAAGCTGGATCATAGTTCCTAATTAAGTTAGTGGCAAAAATCACAATGCCTTCATAAGCTGACAATTGCTTAATCATGACACTGCGAGTCAAATTAACAGCAGTGTCCGTGGCTTGAGTCACATTTTCTAAGCGTTTACCTAAAAATGAATCGGCTTCGTCAAAAAACAAAACAGCTTTGTTATCTGTCGCAAAGTCAAATGCACCTTTAATATTTTTAGGAGTTTCGCCAACATACTTAGATTCTATCTGTTCATAGGGAACATCGAGTAATTTCATCTTTAAAGCATGAGCAAGCGCTTCAGCAGTCAAAGTTTTTCCGGTTCCTGGTGGACCAGAAAAATTCACAGAAAGCGCTTTATCTAATTTGTGCTTTTCTGCCATTCCCCATTCTTGATAGATTAAATCTTGATATTCAAGTTCAGCCAAAATTAAATCGACCTGATGTTTAGTGCTTTCTGGCAATATAACATCACTTAAAGTATATTTAGCATCTCTTAAATAGAGACTAAAATCTATCTTAGATTGGGAATCATTATCTTTTTCTGGTTCATCTTGATCATTATTAGTAATTGGAGTAGAATTTGGCTTTTGGGGATTCACATTTACTTTTGCACCCCCAGCTTTCCGAAAATCATCTATCCTTGGCATAGTTTTTTACCTGAATTCTTCTTGATATAAACTTAATCCCAACCAGCTAAAATACCAATTTCAGCTTGCGCTCTGTTTCTGGGAAAATATCTAGTCGCATATTCAGGTACTCCCTCAATATTGAAAACTTGGGCAGGTTTAACATCCACATAATTGGGGTCCCAAATTTCCATGACAATTTCACCTTTTCTTGTGCCTCTATAAAATATCACATATAAAGTGCTGCCAATACCAAACTGTGTAATCAAAATAGGCTCAATTGAATTCTCCCAAATGGGCTCTAATTTTTCCAAAATAATTTCTGGAGACATTGCATCATTTTGGTGTTGTCTGATAAACATTTGAGTGAATGCACTAAAACCTCTGCGGCTATTGCTATAGACCCTTTCACTATCAGGATTGACATCTTGACTGCTATCTCTCCACTCCGACTGTTGATTGCGTTGTTGTTTTTTAGGGTTAATTGGATCGAATCTTGGCATAATGTTTAACTCCTTGTTTTAGTCAATTTGGATAATCAAAGCATTAAAAAATAACTTTTTTTTCATGTTGCTGTAAGGAGCTAAAGTCTGATTTACTTTTTCTAATGCTTTCCCGAAAGGACTAGCTTGCATTAATTTTACGACAGGATTATTAGCGATTTCCGCTGGCGGTTCTGGTACAGTCACAAACTTAGAAAATAACGGAGTAAATAATGAACGGCTGATGTTTACCCAACGGTCATATTCTCTCCCCGTTAGCTGATTATCTAAAACATAGATCAACTCTAATTTAGAAGGAGGGACATTAGATTCAATAACTAAATCCCGTTGATCGAGTTGAGGAATTTTATAACCTCTATCACTATCTTGTGTTTCTGTATCATAAAGCCAAATCTTGAGATACTCAAAGTCACATTCTGGAATACTTCGAGATTGAAGAAAAATGACTCTGGCAATTAAATCATCAAAAAAAGACTGGATTCGGGGGGTGATTTTAACTTTACCATTGGGTACAGTATCGCCGGGAACACCAATCAGTTCGATACTTTTTAAAGTTCCCTGATTTTCAGGAGAACGAAACCCAATTGTCATAAATAGATTTTCATTGTTAGCATAACTTGGCATGACAAATTCCTGTTAATCTTAGTTCCAATTTTGCAGTTGTAATCGTCTAGCTTCTGAACGATTAGTCGGTAGTGGCGACTCTTGAGGAGCTTGTTCTAAAATGAACACTTCAGAAGGTTTAGTATTGTAGTTTACAGGGTCCCATATTTCCATGACAGTTTCGCCCAAAACTGCACCTGCATAGAAAATTACATACAAAGTAGCAACTAAGCCAAATGCTGCAATGAGAACACCAAGAATAACAGTTTCCCACAATCGTTGCAATGTCCAAACCAAAGCATCTATAAATGCTTTTACTGCTCTTCCCAGCCATTCGATCAACTGATCGACTAAACTGCCTACCCATGTGAAAAATCCCATATAAATCTCCTTAATCCTCTAACAATTAGAGTCCAAAATACTTAGGCCAAAGATAGTGTAGTGACAATCGGATTTTGCTTTGTTGGTAGTTGGGATTGATTTTCCGCAACTTTTAATGAAAAAATCATGGATTTACTTTGATAGCTTCTCGGATGAAATATTTGCACAAAGGTCTGTTGTGCTTCATGAAAAATAGCAATTATCCAATTAGAGGAATAGCCTAGTTCAGCGCGTAACCGAGATTCTATCTGATACCAGTTTTTATCCAAATACTGAGCAATTAGTGCTAAATAGCGTTCAGTGGCTTCCTTGATGTAGCCAAAAATCTTTTTTGCTGACGCGACTAGATTGTTCCATAATCTAGCAAAAGCCTGAGATAAAGCATTAACTATCACTGCTGCCCCATATCCTACGGCATATCCGAAAAAAAATCCTATAACGGCACTGATTAAACCAATAACCAGTTGTGCTAGAAACTCAAAAATAACATCCATAGTATAGAGTTGTGCTTTATGTAGTCAGAGCAAGATATTTTGGGGATAACTTATAGCGCTACACATTACAGTGAAGATATAATTACTACCCAAGAACTCCCACTGCGATCACTGCTAAGGCTGTGACTGGTTGAGCCTGTCTCGTCTCAGTAGTGTACTGCTATCATTCTTTCCCCAGTGTATATCCGATCGCCTGACCCCTGCAACCAGAAAAAAACAGATTTTCTGGTCAATTTTGTGACAAAATGTCAAACGAATGCCAGAAAAAACCTGATTTTCTGATTCAGAACTGAGTTATAATGGCTGAAACCCTTACCAAGCCTAAGTTTATGGATATAACGGAATTGTTACAATTTGTGGATAGGTTGGTGTCACAACAGACGGGAGAACACCTAGACGACCTACAAAAGTCGATCATTCAAGGACTGTTGACAGGGAAGACTTACAAGGATATCGCGGAAGATATCGGGAATGATGGCTACAATGAAAACTATATCGGAGATGTTAGCCGTAAATTATTTAAGATTTTATCTCAACAGCTTAACGAGGATATTAAAAAATCCAATTTTTGTTGGACTCTGGAAAGGGCAATAAATTCCCAAATATTTAGCTTTAATAACAATAATGTGACTTTGTGTCCTTATTATCCGAATGGCAATTCTGAACAGGAAGAACAAGCGATCGCTACTCCCCAACTACCGCCACCCCAAAAAATATGCCACGATTTAACCATGGCACCTAAAATCTGGAAATTTGGCGATCGCACTGATGAAATAGATACCCTATCCCGTTGGTTAATTGATGAAAGTATCCCCTTAATATCAGTGGTGGGAATAGCGGGAATTGGCAAAACTACCCTAGTCAAAAAATTAGTCGATCGCCATAAAGATAATTTTGAGGTGGTGAGTTGGAAAAATCTAAAACTGTCACCACATTTAACGCCTATTGCTAATGATATTTTAACTAAATTTAATAAGGAATCCAGCCCCAAAGATTATCAAATCCATGACCTGATTAATCTGTTAATACAACAAAAATGCTTGCTAATACTTGATGATTTACAAGAACTATTTATCAGCGGCAAGTTGGCGGGACAATACCAAAAACCATATAAAAACTATAGCCAATTTTTGAGGACGATCGCACAAATTGAACATAAAAGCAGCATTATTGTCATCAGCCAAGAACAATCCCAAGAAATGTTATTATCCCTCAATAATGACCTATATCCTATCAAATCCTTAACTTTATCCGGCTTGAATAGTGTAGACATTTTAGAGAGCCTGCAATTATCAGACCGAGAAAGCTGGTCAAATTTAATCGAAATATACGAAGGTCATCCAGTCTATTTGGAAGATATTTGCTATTTAATTAGGAATATGTTTTGCGGTAAAGTCTCGGAGTTTTTGGCAGAAGACACCCCGGTAATCACGGAATTAATGAGTAGTCAATTAGGAGAAGTTTTCGAGCGATTATCTTCCATGGAAAAAGCGATCGCCTTACAGTTAAGCCAAGTTGACCGTCCCCTGTCGCGATCGCAGTTAACCGAAAAATTATCCCTATCCTCGACGGAGATCATCAAAGGTTTACAATCTTTGCAGAGACGATGCTTGCTAAAAACCATGGAAAATGGTACAATGATGTTCCGTTTATCTCCGGTCTTTAAACAATATATATGGAAGGGTTCAATGAGGGGTCTACCTGAAATCTGAGAGTTGGAGGGTGGTTTCCGGGTGATCATCTGGTGAGGGTGAGGGGTTATAGGTAGGATTAACTAATGTGAAAGTATAGCGATCGCTAATGCAAAATTTGCGATAAAGTGGGGTCTAATAATACAGAAATTAGTATAGCCCTATGAATCAACAGCTTAACGTCATGTCAAAATGGTGGCATTTGTTGGCGGGAATGATAGCAATAGTGATGGTATTGCTATTGTCCACTGCGCCAGCTATGGCTACAGGAGTTTATCAAATGCCAGACTTGAAAACTGGCGATCGCACTTGGATTATTGATGATGAGGATATTCTCAGTCGCGCTACCGAAGGCAGAATTAACCAAAACCTGGAGAAACTAGCCGAGACGGGGTATGAGGTCCGGTTAGTGACGATCCGCCGCCTGGACTACGGAGAAACAGCCCAAAGTTTTACAGATCAGTTGTTTGAGAAATGGTTTCCCACCGCAGAAGAGGCCGCTAATCAAACTCTGTTGATGGTGGATACCCAAACCAATAATAGCGCCATCCATACCGGAGACAAAGTAAAAGAGTTGCTAACTCCTGAGATCGCCGAGAGTGTTGCCAACGAAACCCTACAAGTCCCCCTGCGAGAAGGTGAGAAGTATAATGAAGCCTTCCTGGCGGCCACGGATCGTATAGTCAAAGTCCTCTCAGGACAAGGAGATCCCGGCGCACCTAAACTCCTGGAAAATCTGCAAGTGGGGAGTACATTTAAATCGGCTGAAGAAACGGACGACAAAAGTGCGACGATCTTAGTTGTGGTAGTCCTAGTAATTGCCACAGTCGCACCTATGGCGACTTATTATTACCTTCAACGGCCTTAAAAATGGGCTGATTTAAATCGATGCAGTTTATTGATCGCACTGAAATTGAAGTAGAAGCGGGAAAAGGGGGAGATGGCATAGTTGCCTTTCGCCGGGAAAAATACGTCCCGGCTGGAGGTCCGGCGGGAGGCAATGGGGGCCGAGGGGGGTCTGTGATCCTGAAAGCGGTGGAAGACTTGCAAACTCTCCTGGACTTCCAGTATAACCGTCGCTTTAAAGCTGATGATGGCAAACGAGGCGGCCCGAAAAATAAAACGGGGGCATCGGGAAGCGATCGCATTATCGAGGTCCCCTGTGGTACAGTGGTCTATGATGCCAATACCTTAGAGCTGATGGTGGATTTAGTCACCCCTAATCAGGAATTTTGCGTGGCGGCTGGGGGTAAAGGCGGTTTGGGAAATAGTCATTTTCTCAGTAACCAAAACCGCGCCCCTGATTATGCTTTACCGGGACTACCAGGAGAAAGTCGGCGACTACGACTAGAGTTAAAATTGTTGGCAGAAGTGGGGATTATTGGTTTACCGAATGCGGGAAAATCAACTCTGATTTCGGCAGTATCTTCCGCCCGTCCCAAGGTGGCAGATTATCCTTTTACTACCCTAATTCCTAATCTGGGAGTAGTCCGTAAACCGACGGGAGATGGGACGGTATTTGCGGATATTCCGGGATTGATTGAAGGCGCACACCGAGGGACTGGACTAGGTCATGAGTTTTTGCGCCATATAGAAAGAACCCGCATTCTCCTACACATGATTGATATTACCGACACAGACCCGATCGCTAATTATCAAATTATTCAACAGGAGTTAATCGCCTATGGGCGAGGTTTGGAAAGGCGGCGGCAAATTCTGGCGCTTAACAAAATTGATGCGGCGGGGGACTCGGAGGAAAGAAGTAAGGCGATCGCTTCTCAACTTGAGGCGATCGCCGGGGTTCGAGTGTTCCTTATTTCGGCGGTAGCCCGCATTGGTTTGGAGGCACTTTTACAGGAAGTTTGGCGATTTTTGGATGACTTAAAGACCGAGGAGTAATTTGGCGGTACTTAAATAAATCCAGATCCCCAAAATATCGACAATGGTGGTAATAAAAGGAGAGGACATCAAGGCGGGATCTAACCCAAAGGAATGAAACAGAAAGGGTAATCCCGCCCCGGCGGTGGCGGCAATAATAGTAATACAAAGTAAACTAATCCCGACGGTTAAACCGATTTCAATTTGTCCTAAAAAGACAAACACCATCCCAATTACTACCACCCCTAATAAAATCCCCAAAAGTCCGCCAGTCATGGACTCGCGTATAATCACCCAAAGGGGTTTTTTATATTTCAATTCTTCGGTACTTAACCCGCGAATGACGACGGTAGAAGACTGGGCTCCGACATTCCCACCCGCATCAATTAACAGAGGGGTAAAAAAGGCTAAAGCGACGACCTCATCAAGGACGGCTTCAAAATTGCTCATCACCAAAATAGTTAAGGCGTTGGTGATTAACAAAATGAATAGCCAGGGGATACGTTTACGGGTAATGGTGGCTAAATTGGATTGGAAATAGCTTTCCCCCTCAGACCTGACAGCACCCATAATATAAATATCTTCGGTGGCTTCCTTTTGCAAAATATCGATCGCATCATCTACGGTTACGACTCCGACTAAGGTATGATCGCGATCGACCACAGGTAAAGCCACTAAATCATAACGTTGAATGGAACGGGCGACTTCTTCCTGGTCTGTATCTGTTTGGGCAAAAACGACATCAGGATTAATGATATCACCGAGGAATTGATCAAGGTCAGCTAATAATACATCCCGCAGAGAAGCGACTCCCATTAACCGCCGCTGTTCATCAACTACATAGACATAATAACTCACTTCGCGATCGCGTGCTAATTGTCTAATGCGATCGGATGCCTCTTTAATGGTTAAATTGTACCTCAAAGCGATATATTCAGGGGTCATGAGACGGCCGGCTGTTCCCGCCTGATAACCTAATAACTGAGAGGTGGCTTTACGTTCTTCGGGTGAGAGTTGGGCGAGAACCCGCCGCACTAACCGAGGGGGTAATTCATCAAATAAACCCGCGCGATCGTCGGGAGCCATACTATTGACAATCTCTAATAATTCGGAATCTCGAAACTCCTCAATTAAAGACTGTTGAATATCTGTAGAAAGGTGTTCATAAACTTCTACGGCTTCTGCTTTAGAGAGTAAACGAAAAGCAGTCAATTGCATGGCTTTGGGCAACCCATCTATTGCCTCAGCAATATCGACAGGCTGCACTGGCAATAATAGAGTTTTAACACCTTCCCAGTTGCGATCTTCTAATAACAGTCGCAATTGTTCCCTAACAATGGCTCGCAATTCACTCCGGGAACTCTTTTCCTCAATCTCCTGCATAGTTTTAGCTCCTGGGAATAATTAACTACAGTATTAAGGATATAGCAAAATCACTATGATCTAGTATATTCCCGCTCAAAAATAGTGACTTGCTATACATGAACATGAGTGCATTTTGCTAAAATAAGGGGGTGTCACCTAGGACGGGAGGAAGTAACATTGAACTCTGACACAGATACGATTCAATCTATAGATCCCATTCAGTGGGACGAAAAATTTATCTCAACTTCTCATGCTGAACCGAGTTTTTACTATTTCGCCTACGGTTCCTGTATGTGTCCGGTAGATTTGCAACGGACTCTAGGTGAACCTACTCATTCCTATGTGATCGGACCTGCTACTCTACGGGGTTATCGGTTGGGGTTTTATCGCCATTCCCGGCGGCGCAATTGTGGCGCTTTGGATATAGTTAAAGATGCTAATTCTTCTGTGGAAGGGGTTTTGTATCGACTTCCTTGGCGTTTAAGCGATCGCCTTGATGAACGGGAAGAGGTGAAAATTGACCCGGATAAACAGGTTCATATTGGCGGATATCGCCCAGAAATGATTGACGTACATTCTCAGGGTAAGGATTATCAAAACGTGCGGACTTATATGGTCATTAATAAACTCACCCAAGAATTAGCCCCCAATGATTGGTATTTTAATGTAGTTTTACGGGGTGCAGTTACCTGTGGTTTAACTCAGGAATATTGTTGGCAACTATTTAACCATATGTATAATCTGCAACGCCAACAAGTTAATTATCAGAATTCCTAATTAATTATCAATGGGTTACTGTAGAGACCAGCCTAGCCTGGTCTCGGCTGATGATTAGACCTCAGAAATCATTGACTTCTGCAATAATATCCAAGCTGGTTTTTGCCTGATTATTGGTATGCTTATAAAGTTCCCGTAAATAGATATTACCATTTTGATATTCAATGTAAAACATCCATTTTGATGTCGGGTCAATATCTACGGTGTAAATCTTAGCGTGAGTCCCCTTTAATCGCTTGAGGCGACTCATAGGAAAGTATTGATTTTGATAGGATTGGGGATTTTGTAACTCCGCGATCGCCGCCAAAAATTTCAGTTGTTGAGGTTCGGAAAAAACTGCCATAGCTTGGCGAATAATACCGCGATCGTCAATTAATGGGGGAAATGGTGATGACATCAATAACTATCCTTGTGGTCAATTATTTTTTGATATATGGAGTTACCGACCTGTCGATAAGCTGTAGCAGCATGACGGCTTTCTATGGCTTTAAATAGGGTGATTGACAGGCGATTAAATAGGGGGTCTTCGTCAATGGTGAGAATTACGCGCAGGTAGTAGTTAACAATAAATGAGTATAGGGAAGAACGGTAGTTATCTTTGAGATGAAATTGACAAAACTGATGAAGTCGTCTACTCCGCAGACTAGAGTTAGTTAATAATAAGGGAAGCCAATGTTCAAGTTCCTTGAGGATAATTAATTGTTCTTCCTGACTAAATTTAGCTAAGTCCTGATTAAACTCATCAGTGGATTCAAACACAAGATCCATAATAGATTCACCCCTCACCGTGATTAAGCGATCGCTCACTATGTCTTCTGTTTCAATAGGGCCAGGTGCTGGTCAGGAAAACTATTACGGAGGCGAAAGCTAAAACCCCTTGGAGTAAATTACCGAGGACGGTCCCGACAAAAATCCCGATCGCCGCCTTAACAGCGGAGCGCACCCGCAGACCCAAGACCAAATCCTGACGATAGAGAAATTCTCCGACAAAAGCGCCCACCAAAGGACCTATTAACAGTCCTAATAAAGGTCCGCCAAAAGGTAAAGCTGGTAAGAGACCAAAAAACCCCAATAATAAGCCAATGATCGCGCCAATTTGTCCCCATTTACTAGCGCCAGCTTTTTTAGCACCCAGATAAGCACTGAGGAACTCAACACCGACACTTAAAAGCAGGACAGCGATCGCCACACCAATAGGCCAGCCCATACCAGAAAAACCAGCAAAGATAGCCCAAATCAAAATAGCGGTAACAATCAGACCTGATCCAGGCAGCCCCGGAACGACGGCTCCGATGACTCCCAGGAGCATTACCAGCACCAATACCCAGTATAAAAATAGCATTGTCTACCCCATTTTAAGTTGTAATTTTCGTGGCATTGGACCAACCAGAGCGCTCCAAAGTATCAGCCAATTTATCAGCAATTCCCTCGATCCAAACTTCATCTTGTTTGGTATAACTGCGGGGAGTATTCGCCCCCAAAATCAAGACACCGCGATCGCCCATAGGTTGGCAGATGACACCCTGAGTATTAGGAGGCAAATAGTCAAACTCAATCCTTCCGGGATACAAGGCCAAATTTACCAAGTAAACCGGTTTGCGGGTCTTCTGAACCCGTTTAACAATAGGTCCGGGTTCGACTTGAGAATTAACCCCTAAAACGCCGCGTCGGAGTAACACCTGAGCATCCCAAACCACCAAAAGCGATCGGGTGACGGTATTAGTTAACAACATCAGAGAAGCCCAAGCTAGTTCAGTTTTGACCACATCAGGCAAATCCGGCTGGAGTTCAAAACCTTGGGGACCCTCCAACTCCACAGCGTCCGGTGGGACAGGTTGAATTTGCTGCCACAGTAAGCCAGTCAAAATCAACAAAGCGCTTAATATGACTCCCAAGGCATCCGAGCGGGCTTGAGAGTCCAAAATCTGGGGGGTTTCTAAACGATTGACGAGCAATAGCACCCCCCCTAAACCCCCCACAACCAGGGGCAAAAGTCGCAGAACTCGGTTAGAATTTATTTGAGCCATTTATGAGAAGCTCTAAAGGACAACTGAGATCCGATCAACCCACTTCTGAAGGATCAATAATCCGCTGGAATAAATAGCCAGTACCGCGAGCGGTCAAAATCAGTTCTGGGTTGCTAGGATCATCTTCTAACTTAGCTCTGAGCCGGGAAATATGCACATCCACGACGCGAGTATCAACATGGCGTTCGGGAGTATACCCCCAGACCTCCTGGAGAATTTCGGATCGGGAAAAGGGTTCTCCTGACCGACTCACCAAGAGTTCCAATAGGCTAAACTCCATCCCGGTTAAGCGGATGCGTTCATCACCTTTGTAGACCTGTCGCTTGTTGGTGTCAATCCTAATACTGGCAATTTGGATAACTCCAGAACTGGGAATTCCAGAAGCGCCATTTTTATCAATGCGACGCAGGACGGAACGGATACGGGCCTCTAGTTCCTTGGGTGAAAAGGGTTTGACGACATAATCATCTGCGCCTAATTCTAACCCGGTGATGCGATCGGCGACATCCCCCAAGGCGGTGAGCATAATAATGGGAATGTCAGACTCCTTCCGTAATTCCTGACAAACTCCGTAGCCATCTAGTTTAGGCATCATCACATCCAAAACCACGAGGTCAGGTTCTGTCTGGCGGAAGATTTCTAAAGCCTCTTCCCCGTCGGCCGCAGTTACTACATCGTAACCGATCATAGAAAGGCGAGTTTCCAAAATCCGGCGGATGCTGGCTTCGTCATCGACAACTAAAATTCTTTCCTTATGGTTTTCCAATTGACCTCAATACTCCCTCTATAACACTAGACTTACTTTCATATAGTTTAACTGTAGGTGCGATCGCCTCTATTGTGCGGGTGGCATATAGCGCGTGTTGATCCCATTGTTTGCATATACAATAAGATTGTACAGCCACTATTTTAAACAATGCCCAAGCCTCGAACATTATATGTTTGTCGTGAATGCGGGGCCGAGTTCTCCCAATACTTTGGTCGCTGTTCCAATTGTCAAGCCTGGAATTCTCTTGTAGAACAGGTGGTTGAACCATCCCCCACGCCGTCTCTACAGCGGTTTAGTTGGAGTGAGTTGGGGTCTGGGTTAACCGAGGATACTGTCAATAAGCCCAATCAAGGACAACCGAGATTATCATTTAAGCTGTCTCAGATTTCTGATCAGACTCAATCGCGCATCCCTTCTGGATATGGAGAGTTAGATCGGGTGTTGGGAGGTGGCATTGTTCCGGGGTCGTTGGTGTTGATTGGCGGTGAACCTGGTATTGGTAAGTCTACTTTACTGCTACAGGTGGCTAATAGTTTATCCCATCATGCCCGGGTGCTATATGTGTCGGCGGAAGAATCTGGTCAACAGGTAAAATTGCGATCGCAGCGTTTATGGAATGCTCCATCAGTGGCTAGTGTAGCTGATGATGATGCTCATGACTTACAGACTGACAATGATGCACAAGTAAATAACCACCATAGTTCAGATGCTGTGGAAGTTACTAATGTTGACCCGTTTACCCAACAGTTACGCAACCAACACCCTCAACAGACATCCCTCGCTACAGGAAATGGTCATTTATCTTCTGCTCAGTCGCCACCGGAATTATCCCCAGAGTCGGAAAATGGTAAAAATAGCCATGATTCTCGGGAGGAGGCGGATTTATTTTTGCTCCCAGAGACGGATTTAGAGGTCATCCTGCGGGAGTTGGAATCCCTTAAACCCACTTTGGCGATCATCGATAGTATTCAAACTATTTATTTCGCTAGTCTAACATCGGCTCCCGGTTCTGTCGCTCAGGTGCGGGAATGTACCTCGGCTTTGATGCAGGTGGCGAAACGGGAAAATATTACTTTGTTGATTGTGGGTCATGTGACTAAGGATGGCAGCCTGGCGGGTCCCAGGGTTTTGGAACATTTGGTTGATACGGTATTGTATTTTGAGGGCGATCGCTTTGCGTCTCACCGTCTATTGCGATCGATGAAAAATCGATTTGGCGCTACCCATGAAATTGGCGTGTTTGAGATGGTTTCCCACGGGTTACAGGAGGTTTCTAACCCGTCGGAATTGTTTTTGGGAAATCGCGATGATTCCTCGCCGGGAACTGCCACTATTGTCTCTATGGAGGGAACTAGACCTATTGTGGTCGAGATCCAGGCTTTGGTGAGTCCTGCTAGTTATGGGTCGGCGCGACGGACGACTACGGGGGTTGATAGTAGCCGTTTGATGCAGATTTTGGCGGTTTTGGAAAAGCGCGTTGGTATCCCTCTTTCTAAGTTAGATGCGATTGTCGCTTCTGTGGGAGGGTTAAAGGTGGATGAACCGGCGGCGGATTTGGGAGTGGCGATCGCCATTGTCGCTAGTTTCCGCGATCGCCTTGTTGATCCTCGCACCATTTTAATCGGCGAAGTCGGATTAGGCGGACAGGTGCGCCCCGTGTCACAATTAGAGTTAAGATTGCGGGAGGCGGCTAAGTTGGGTTTTAAACGCGCTATTGTACCCAAGGGACAAAAACCAGAAGATTTGGGAATGCAAATTTTACCCGTGGGTCGAGTAATTGATGCGATTCTTGCTTCTATCCCTACTCAACCTCCCAATGTGTCTCAGAGTTTTGATGATGATTTCGATGATGATGATATCGGTTTTTGAGTTAAGCTCAAAGTAGGTATAAACTGCTAGTTTTTCAGTCCGTTGTCAAGGGGGGGGAATTTATTATGGCTCATACTATTGTTACTGATGTCTGCGAAGGGGTCGCTGATTGTGTTGGCGCTTGTCCCGTGGCTTGTATCCATCCCGGTCCCGGTAAGAACACTAAGGGAACTGATTGGTATTGGATTGATTTCGATACTTGTATTGATTGCGGGATTTGTTTACAGGTCTGTCCGGTAGAAGGCGCTATTGTAGCGGAAGAGAGACCAGAGTTGCAACAAACTCCAGAATAACTTGAGGTGACGATCACTTTGTGTGTTTATGATCTTGGCGATCGCCCTAACAATGAACACTAATCTACACCATTACAACTCGAATTATGATACAGCAAGCGATCGTGACTACCAGTGGTGATGTCCTCAATGTGCGTTCTAGTCCCTATGGTCCCGTTATTGATACTGTTGAACCCGGAACTGTGGTCGAAGTGATCGGAACTCCTGTTCCTCAAGGAGGGTTGACTTGGGTTCCTATTGGTGGCGATCGCTGGGTATCGCGAGAGTTTTTAACTGTTCATAACCCCACCACTGAAACTGATGATCATCTCGCTAATACTATTGGCGGACCGAAAATTGTCGCTACTCAAACACAAGAGACCATCGCTGGTGGTCTAAAGGTCTATCACACAGAGTTATTTGATGCTGGGGGATGGTTAGTTAATACAGTCCGCTGTATCTCTGGTCGTATCGGTCAGCAAACACCATCAGACCAGCCTGGATCTCAAACACCCATTCCTTTTGGGGTTTATACTTTTGATATACCAGGTTCCGTAGAATATGCTGGCGGCGAATTTGGCGGGGTTTGGTCAGCAGTAACTCCCACCTTTGAAACCGATCGCGGCGGGTTTGGGGTTCATTATGATCCTTCCGTTTTTAAGGATAATGAAGAAACCGGAACCGCTGGCTGTTTGGCTACTCCTACTATTGAAGAACGGGATCTGATGACCGATTTTATCCGCACCCATGCTCCCACTCATTTGATTATTCAACCCCAATTAATCGATAATGGACCCATTACAGACCCGTCAGAGCGTCAGAGTTCGGGTCCGGTAGGGGTTCCTGAAGACTAGAAGACCAAATATCATCTATTTCCGGGTTGAACTTTGGCGATATTTCCGAGACTTTGTTTATATCTAACCGATTTTGTTCTTGGAGTTTGACTAATTCTTCCTGATAGGTAGCAATGAGGCGAGCTAAACTTAGGGCGATCGCATCCCAAGCCTCATCGCTCCTGATTTTATCGGCAATCCCCTGAAACAAACCCTCTTGTTTACTATTTTTTACATATTCTTTCAGACGAGAACCAGATTTTTGTATAGCCGCTTGGTAAACATCACCATTTGACCACCAGATCCCCGGTTGATTCAGTAACCAAGTGAAAATATACTCCCGTGCGTGTTGTTCGCGAACCCAAGTAGCTAGATACTTCAATTCATCCATTTGTCCCTCCGACCCCATATTGGCTCTGAGTGAGATTTGAGATTGTCCCTGATTCATTCTACATTAATGCTCATCCCGTGGCGATCGATTTTCATCTCCCCTAATTTACTCAAAGGCGATCGCCTTCCCGTCCAGGTGGGAATAACTGCGATCGAGCATTTAAGGGGGTTCATAATTCCAGACATTGTGAACCCCGATCAACTGTAGTCATTAGACAGAATTAATCATCAATTAAACCGCTAACATAGCCTTTCTATAAACCATTTCCACAACCTCAGCCAGAAGCTTCATTCCTTCCATAATCTCCTCATCAGTAGCAGTCAGGCTAATGCGAATACATTGATTTTTGTGCGACCATTCTTGTTGTAATCCTGGGAAAAATGAATTGCCAGGAACTACGATAACACCGACTTTTTTAAGCTCCTGATATAGTTCCAAGTCTGTGATTGGCAAATCCTTAAACCAAATCCATGCAAAAATAGCACCTTCTCCCCGATGCAAGAACCAGGGTAAATCCTTCGACATCGCATCATTTAACGTCGCTTCTAATATCGTAAATTTCTGGCGGTAGTAGGGACGAATTACCTCAACCGAAATATCCGATAAAGCACCTGATCCAATCGCTCTAGCTGCTATAGCTTGTCCGTAGCGGGGGGAGTGAATACAGGCGTTCGTTTGGAAGGCTTCCAAAACCCTAATCACATCTTCATTACCAATAGCCACACCTAAACGCTCTCCGGGTAATCCGGCTTTAGACAAGCTGATACAGTGGATAATATTATCAGCAAAAACCGGATCCATGTCCGTAAAATTCAAAGCCGGGAAAGGGGGAGAATATGCGGAATCTACGAAGACTGGGACATCGTAAGGGGAGGCTAAATCTGCGATTTTTTGCACTTCTTCGGAGGTGAGAATATTGCCGCTAGGATTACAGGGACGGGAAAAAATAACGCAGCCTGTATCCTCATTAATTGAGAGTTGATTAAAGTCGGGACGATATTTAAACCGATGGGAATTTTCGTCTATGTCGAGGGTGGGTTGATAAGCACAAACCGCCTCGGGAATAAGACTAACGCCGCCGTAACCTGTATAGTCTGGACTGAGGGGAAGGACAATGTTTTTAAGGTTTCCCTGGCTGTTATAACCTCCGAAGGCGTTGGCGGCGTAAAAGTAAATTGATTGACTTCCGGGAGTGACTAGGATATTGCGATCGCTTAAATTTAACCCATAGCGAGAGTTAAAATCTTCCACAATGACATCAATAAAAGGTTTGTACCCTTGGCTAGAACCGTAGCGACAGACCACTTCGCCATATTCGGGACTAGATAGCAGTTGCTGAGTACATTCGCGCCAGAGTTGTTCGACTTCTGGTAAGATGACCGGGTTTCCGGCGCTTAAATTAATAAATTCTTGACCTTTACCAGAGCGCAACGTTTCGATAATATCTTTCATAATAGCTCGGACTCCCGTTAAACGAGACATCCGATCGCCAAAGTTCGTCAAAGCCGGATTCATAGTAAACTTCACCTATAATTAACTAGAATAGATTTTAACCAGACCTGGAGACAGTGGGGAAGCCAAGTAGCCAGTTTGTATTTTGTCCGGGTTGGGAGTGCAGGTCAAGTTAAAAAGTGTAACAATTTGGGGTTAGCCACATTTGATTGTGTTATAATGCCGCACAGAGCCGGGTTACTTGATTAGATTGGGAAAACATAATTAAACTCATCTAGCCTAGCTTGATAGACCGAGTAGAACCCGCGTCCAATCCGCGAACCATGCAGACACACGCCAAGGAGAACCTAGACTGTGGAGATACTCGCTGGAATTTTCGCCCTTTTGTTTGTCATCGGTATTGTTGTCGTCATTCTGGTGGCTATTGTGGGTGTCCAGGCTTATAATAGCCTAGCACGTCTACGCAGACGCTATCAAAATGCCTATGCTCAGATTGATGTTCAACTCAAACGCCGCCATGATTTAATCCCTAATTTGGTCGAAACAGTTAAGGGTTATATGGCTCATGAAAGGGGAACCTTAGAAGCTGTTATTGCGGCTCGTAATGCTGCTGTGACCGCCACGAATCAAGCAGCAGCCAACCCTGGTGACCCCCAAGCCATGCAACAGTTAGGACAGGCGGAAGCTGCTTTAACCGGTACATTAGGAAGGTTATTTGCTCTATCAGAAGCCTACCCAGATTTAAAGGCTGATAAGTCCATGGATCAACTCATGGAAGAGTTGCGATCGACTGAAAACAAGATTGCTTTTGCGCGACAGGCTTTTAACGATGCCGTAACTGTTTACAATACCAAAAGAGACGTATTTCCGAGCAATTTAGTCGCTAGTAGTTTCAACTTCCAAGAAGCTCAATTACTAGAAGAATCATCCCCCGAGGTGAAAGAAGTTCCTAACGTTTCCTTCTAATTATGAATTTCTTTGAGCATCAAGACCAAGCCAGACAAAACACCGTTTATTTGCTGGGTCTGTTTCTGGTGGCTGTGATTGTGATGATAGCCCTATTATATGGGGTGGTGGTATATGCACTGCACGATAATTTTTTGATATGGCGACCAGAACTATTGTTGTTAGTAGCCTTGGGAGTGGTGGCTACTGTGGGTGGGGGAAGTGTCTATAAATCCATTCAATTACGGGGGGGAGGTAAGGTAGTCGCTGAGGATTTGGGGGGAACATTAGTCGATCGCATGACCGGAGATGAACTGGAAAAACGACTACTTAATATTGTAGAGGAAATGGCGATCGCCTCTGGAATTTCCGTTCCCGAAGTGTATGTTTTAGGGGAAGAAAAGGGAATCAATGCTTTTGCGGCTGGATTTACTCCCAATGATGCAGTAATTGGGGTAACGCGAGGTTGTTTAGAACAACTCGATCGCGATGAGTTACAAGGGGTAATCGCCCATGAATTTAGCCATATTCTCAATGGAGATATGCGCCTAAATCTCCGACTCATCGGAGTTATTCAGGGTTTAATCCTGATATATATTATGGGTCGGGTAATGTTAAGAGGTAGTTGGTGGGGGGGTAGTGACAACTCCTCGTCAAAAGGCAAAGATTCGGGCTTGATTATTGGTTTAGGAATGGTAGTTATTGGTGGGATCGGCTTTTTTTGCGGTAGGTTAATCAAAAGTGCCGTTTCTCGACAACGGGAGTTTTTAGCGGATGCTTCCGCAGTTCAGTTTACCCGCAACCCTGACGGTATTAGTGGCGCACTACAAAAGATTGCGGGCTATAAATCTGGTTCTAAGGTAACAAATCCTAGGGCTGAAGAAGCTAGTCACCTGTTTTTTGGGGAGGCTTTTACAGGGATTTTTGAGAGTTTCGGACAAATCTTTGCAACTCATCCCCCTGTGAAAGAAAGGGTTAAGCGTTTGGAAGGTTTCGCGGGTCGCACTTGGTCGGTGGAAGAAACCGGAAATAATGCTTCTATGTCGTCTATAGCTTCCGGTAATGAAATGGTGGCGGGGTTTGCGGGTTCATCGCCTCAACCACAGCCGCAACCGGAGTCCTTGTCGGTTTCACCGGATCGGGTAGTCGCCGGAGTGGGAACTACCAACCCTAAACACCTTGATAATGTGCGGGGGTTTTTGGCGGATATCCCCGAACCTGTACGCATGGCTACCCGTGATGTAAATGGGGCGATCGCCATTATTTATAGTTTATTGTTGCATACAGACCCAGAAGTGCGCGATCGCCAAATGTCTTCCTTGCGAGAGTCCTCCCCGCCGCCAGTGTTGGAAATGATCCAAAACCTGAGTCCTTACCTGGAGAGTTTGAACGCGCGGACTCGTCTACCGTTGATTGATTTAGCCATACCTGCTTTGCGTGGTGGAAGTGTTAGCCAGTGTACCCAACTGCTGAAACAAGCCAGGGTTTTGATTAAAGCTGACAATCATCTGAGTCTGTCTGAGTATGCAATTTTTGTCGTGTTGCGTCAACGGTTGACTAACTACTTTCCCACCACACAGCAGGAACCTAAAGTTAAGTTTACTGAGATTAAACAGATTTGGTCCGATTGTGTTATTGTGTTATCGGCTTTGGCTCGCGTCGGCCAAGATTCTCCGGGGGCGGTTGATATGGCTTTTCAAGCCGGACTGTTGCGCCTACCTAGAAATTCCGGGGAAACTTTACCCACTCAACCCGGTGAATATAGTTTGACTCAAGTTGGTGAGAGTCTCAAACGTCTGGAACTCGCCGCACCCAAACTTAAACAGGCGGTGGTTGATGCTTGCGCCTATACTGTCCTGGCTGATCACCATGTCACCTTAGACCAAGCCGAGTTACTCAGGGCGATCGTGATTTCTCTTAACTGTCCTATTCCACCATTTTTAGACGCACCCAGCAGCGCCAATCAGAGATAGAGTGGAGACAATTATTTTTCTCCACTCTAGCAAGTTATTAACCAGGACTGTTGATCGCCTTCCATTCCAGAACCACTGGAGACGGCACAGCGATCGCAGATTTTGTTTGAGCGATCGAAAGGTTAAGCTCAATTTGATCGGCTTGGGAAATTTTGGGCAAAATATCGGTTAAATCGTATTGTCCAACATTCGGGCCGGGTGCTTTTTCGCCAAACTCATCTACCGCCTCAAGTATCCTACCATTACTGAACACAATTTGCAACGGTTCAGGATGATTAAATGTTACCGAACCCGGAAACCCCACCAAACGCAAACTAACGTCTTTTACCTCCCCATTTTTGACCCGCTTAAACAGAATGACCTGCCAAGAATTACCTTGATGATCTCTCAAACTATGGCGAGATTTATAAAGTATCTGTCCGGGAGCCTCCTCCTGTTGTTGAATTAAGGCGATCGCTGTTTCAGGCGAAACCATAACCAACAGCAAAGGGAGGATAATTAGCAACAAAATCGACACCAGTTTTCTGACATTAATCAACATTAGTTCTAACATCCCTTTAAACAAAGCTTTGATGCCAACTGATTGTTAACTTAACCATTTAGTTATAATAACAGATAATCACATTAAATGGGGCTATTTCTTCCAGTATTCTGGTGTCCCCGGCTGGGAGTATATTTGCTTATATAGCAGTTCCCGGACTGATGAGGTACTTTTCAAAGCCCCTCTCCTTTTCTGGGAGAGGGGTTTGGGGTGAGGGCTGTATTTGATAGATATGAGAAGCGCTATAGTGATGATTAATTATCACAAATTAGCGCTGTTTACACACTAACATAGTCATATCATCATGAACTTGATGATCGCCGATGTATTCCATAACATCATTAATAATAGACTGTCGAATTTCAGCAGCAGTCAGATGACGATTTTCCGCTACCACTTCACAGAGTCGAACTACTCCATAGTGAAGCTGATCAGCATTTTCTGCCTCAGTAATACCATCAGTATATAAAACCACCACATCCCCAGCATTTAAATAGGTAGTATAATGGCTAATAAACTCCGATATATCATCAACCAATCCAATCGGGAAACCCAGATCAATAGTTTCGATACGTTGCACATTTCCATCAGCACGAACTAAAATTGCTTCCTCATGTTGACCACAGATTCTGATTTATTCATCTTCATAATCAAGCAATACCAGAGTCATATTTTTATCACAGTTCATTCTTACCACATTGAGGTAAATAGTTCGATTAAGAACATCCAAAAATCTGACCCGATCAGTTTCTCCCGCTTCCAGTAAAGTTCGGACAGCAGTTTGAGCCATTAACATCACCATACCACTTTCTAAACCGTGTCCGGTGACATCTCCCATGCAGATAGTCACCCCGCCGCCAAAGGCGAGAACATCATAATAATCTCCTCCTATGTCTGTAGCAGGTTCCATATAACCCGCAATATCAAGGTTTTTAATGTCCTGAAGTTCCGCTTCACTGGGTAACAGCAAACGTTGTAGACGGCGGGTAATTTCCAACTCCATATTCAGAGATTTATTTTCATAATCTAGCTGATGATTAAGCATTTTAATTTCTTGATATGCTAAAGCCAGGGACTCTTGAGATTTTTGCCTTTCAGTAATATCTCTAAAAGTGCCAATCATAAATGATCTGTTTCCTAATTTAGCCTGATTTAACGTAACTTATACCGGAAATTGAGAACCATCAGCCCGCCATCCTATAGCCGACTGACAAGGAGATTTTAACCATTTTTCAATTAGCAAACTATCCCAATTGTAGGAATTATCATCAGCCCTCACCAATTTCCTAATTTCCATCCCAATCAACTGTTCTTTCCCATAACCAAAGATAGCCTCAGCACTAGGATTAGCGGTCAACACCACCAGAGAAGATACCGTAAAAGTAAGAATAGCATCAGTAGCAGTCTCCACGATCGCCTCCGTTTTTCGCACCGCTGCTTCCAAAGCATCCATTACATAATTATAGCGGCTGGCAATTTGTCCAACTTCCGTAAATGGTTCCACCGGAACCCGCAAACTCAAATCCTTAGTTTGAGCTTGAAAGTCCATAACTTTAAACAGTTCATAACTATCTGTTTTAGCGCGATGTTCATAAATGTTTAGTCCCATATTTTCCCCTTCTTCCGAAACTCGCAAAGGGTAGAATTTATTGATAATTAACAGCAAAATCAAACTGAGTAAAAATCCCCGGATAGCACCACTGACTATTCCCAACACTTGTACAGCTATTTGACCAAAGCGATTTAAGCCTGTATTTAGCACATCTAATCGCCCAAATAAACCCACTGCCAAAGTCCCCCAAACTCCTGCCCCCACATGAACCGCCACTGCATCTACAGCATCATCAATGCCCCACCTAACTAATTGTTTAGATACCTCTGTAGCAATGATAGCTCCCAAGGCTCCAATGATTATGGCTGGCAAAGTTCCCACCGCATTACAGGAGGCAGTAATTGCTACCAATCCAGCCAGAGAGCCATTAATTAAACATTCTATTTCTACCCAACCTGTGCGCCATAAAGACACAAATAAATTGACTAACATTCCCGCGACTCCGCCTAAAATAGTATTCACAATAATCACGGGAATTTTATCGTTGACCACCAAGGCGCTACCACCATTAAACCCTAGCCAACCTATCCAAAGTAGCATCACTCCTAACACCGACAAAGGTAAATTAGACCCATGAATTTTACGGGGACTTTTACCTTGAGGAAATCGGCCCGCTGCGGGGTCCAATTACTAATAAAGCAGCCAGGGCTACCCATCCCCCGATACTATGAACAACAGTAGACCCCGCAAAGTCGATAAACCCTAACTGATCTAGCCAACCATTAGCGACACCATTATTTAAACCATTCCAAGCCCAATGTCCAAAAATCGGATAAATTAACCCAGAGGTAAAGCCAGCGACAATTAAATAGGCTTGAAATCGCATTCTTTCCGCAACCGCCCCAGAAACAATGGTGGTGGCGGTGCTACAGAACATAGTCTGAAATAGAAACAAAGCAGCTACACTGGGGATGTTGCTAACATCTAAAACAAAGTAACTAGAACCAAATAGTCCTAATTGGGAGGTACCAAACATTAGCCCATAGCCGATCGCCCAAAATAGCCAGACAGAAATTCCGAAGTCAGCTAGGTTTTTGATGGCAACATTAATGCTATTCTTGGAACGGGTTAACCCCGACTCCAAACACATAAACCCGGGCTGCATCAGGAATACTAAACTTGAGCAAATTAGCAGCCATATCAGATCATTCATGAATTATAAGATGGTTGGAAAAGGTGGCTGTTCAATATTTATAGGATTAAGCAATCAATTCAGGAAAGAATCGAAATTATGTACAATTTAGCAATTATTGGTGGTGGCATTGTCGGACTATCTACTGCTTATTCATTAAGTTTAACTCATCCTAGGGCTAAAATTATCATCTTGGAAAAAGAAAAATCTTGGGCTTTTCACCAAACTGGCAATAATAGTGGGGTTATCCATTCGGGTATTTATTATAAACCAGGTAGCCTCAAGGCGACTCTCTGCAGTCAGGGAAATTTATCAATGGTTAACTTTTGTGAACAGCATGGGATTAAATATGATGTTTGTGGTAAAATAATTGTGGCTACGGAACCGGAAGAATTGCCCTTGTTAGATAATCTGTATCAACGAGGCTTAGATAATCAAATTCCTGTGGCTAAAATCACGCCGGAAGAGGTAGCAGAAATTGAGCCTCATGTGCGTTGTTTGGCGGCGATTAAAGTTGGATCTACGGGGATTGTTAGCTATAGTGAAGTTAGCGCCAAATATGCAGATTTAGTGGCGGAAAAAGGGGGAAATTTACGGTTAAATACTAAGGTGCATAAAATCACGGAAACTTCCCAGGGTTTAGTATTAGCCACTAATCAGGGAGAGTTTGTCACGGATTTTGTGATTAATTGCGCTGGTCTTTATAGCGATCGCATTACGGAATTAACCCAGGTAAAACCCCCGGCTAAAATCATCCCATTTCGGGGAGAATACTATGAGTTAATCCCGGAAAAAAGATATTTAGTTAAGAATTTAATTTATCCAGTTCCTAACCCCGATTTCCCATTTTTAGGGGTGCATTTTACGCGGATGATTGATGGTTCGGTACACGCGGGACCGAATGCGGTTTTAAGTCTGAAGCGGGAGGGTTATAAAAAAACTGATGTTGATTTGGGTGAATTAATGGAAATTCTGACTTATCCAGGACTATGGAAACTGGCTGCTAAATACTGGAGTGATGGTGTGGAAGAAATTATCAGGTCTTTTAGTAAAGCGGCATTTGTACGGAGTTTACAACGATTAATCCCGGAAATAACAGGGGAGGATATCATCCCCACCCATGCGGGAGTCCGCGCACAGGCGTTAATGCCTAATGGGGGATTAGTGGATGATTTTCTAATTGTAGAAAAGCCCCGTGCGCTTCATGTTTGTAATGCGCCATCACCAGCGGCGACGGCTTCTTTAGAAATTGGGAAAGCGATCGCTCAAAAAGTCCCCAATTATTCATAAATTGATTTCCTCGCAGTCTTGGGCGGATCATGAAGTGTTCATTTATATTTCTCCGACTACCTTTTTGATTATTATAACAATAAGGGAATTGCTTTTGAAGAGTTAACCCAGAAGCGGGGTTTCTTTCGGTGCAACTCCCACAGGGTTGGAAGATAGCGATCGCCGCCCTGTTAACAGCTAATGAATGCCTCCCGTCGCTGAAAAAGTCCCATGGCCACCATAAACGGATCTAGGGAGTGATGACCCAGGCGAGGACACCATTATATATATGGCCCATTTAGGCTCTCTAAATAGTGTTCGTTGCCTGTTCATAAATATTTACAATAAAAAATTGTATTTTGGTTGACAAAAAAACCGCAAATTTGTTATGTTGGTTGTCAACTTAGGTTAAGCGCCGAACTGATTTTCGACTGGGCAGTGACAGCGAAGCATATCCCCAGTAGTGCGCGTCTAGTTTCTGGCTTGAACGCCATCTGTGGTGGTCTAAAAGAACTTAATCTAAGTGGGGATATGGTGCATCAAGTATATAGCGTCAACTGGGCTTGAAAATCAACCCAGGAAGATGGTCTTAGTCTCAAAAATTAGCCAATGTGATCTATCCAGCATCATGATCGCGCGGTCATGTCATGGTTTGATGTTGCTGGGGAGCCGATGTGGTTGAATTTAAACCCGGCTGATTAGTAATACCCAAAAATCCGCTCTACCAGTGGAAGAGGGGGCTAGTTTTTGATGACTTTCGATGGCGGTGTTACGTCACCGACTCTAGTTCTGTAGAGACTACGATTTCGATATTTTATTGCCTTTCAAAATTAAGGACTTCAATCATGGTGAAAGTGTACTTCAGGACAGTCACTAACAATAACCAAACCTATGGCAAAGGGTACTTTGTCTACGGAAATTCCCAAACTGCGAACGACCAAGAGATAGTCTACCACACCGATTTGAGGGAGTTTGTCTACACCGACCCGGACACGCAAATCGATCTGAGTAAAGGCGCGAGAGGAACGCTGCACTTTGTGATTGGTGGGAACCCTGCCAATGCCGTCCCAGCCCGGAGTGTATTTAACATTGAAATGGCCGACCCGGTTGGGAACTTGCAAACCACAGCCAAAGAAGGCTCCCAGTCTTGCCGTCCCGGCCAACTAGGTTTGACCAATAAAGCTGGTATCTGGCTAGAATGGCCTTCGATTGGCGATGCAGCCCCCTCCTGGTGGGAAGGGAAACCAGATGGCAGTTCCAGCGAAGGCGAGAAACCGACCCAGCCCAGTGGGGGTTCAGAGGAGCCACAACCGACCCCGCCGAATGTTGACTGGTCTAGTTTCATACCACCACAGGGTGGCTGCGCCCCCACACCCCCAGGCCACATAAAGATAAAGATTCCGTATGACATCGGCAAGCGAGATTTTCCGAATAGTTACTTGCCGCAAGTAGACTTGAGCAAAATGAATCTGAGCGGTATCGATCTGAGCTTTTCCTACTTGTGTGCGACTAACTTAGGAGCCACTAACCTGGTCGCGGCTAATTTGGGTTACGCCTATCTCTGTCACGCCTATCTCGGCTATGCCAATCTCAACTATGCCTATCTGGGCTATGCTAATTTGTGCTGTGCCGATTTAAGCTACGCGGTTCTCAGCCAAGCGGATCTGAGTTTTGCTAACTTGTGTCAGGCGAAGCTAATTGGAGCCCAATTAAACCAGGCTAGCTTGGCTTACGCGAATTTCTGTTACGCTTATCTGGGCTATGCCAATCTCAGCTATTCCTATCTTGGCTATGCTAACTTCTGTGGTGCTGACCTGACAAATGCGGACTTGCAAGGAACCGACATGACTGGGGCTAACTTCACCAATGCCAACCTGACAAATGCGGACCTGCGGGGAGCCAACATCACTGGGGCTAACTTCAGTAATGCGAACCTCACGGGGGCTAAACTTGATGATGCCCAGAAGCAACTGTTAGGAATTGCCTAATAAAGGTAATCCCAACGACAAATTATTCTACCGTTGATGGTATCAATTTCCCATGGTTGAAATCCATCCTCAAACCCGGTTACATTGTCTGGTGTGACCGGGTGGGGTGAGCTTTTTGTCATTGATTGATGGAAATAAGTGGCTATCCCTAGGGATAGCCTCTGTAAAGATTGTCAATTGGCTTTCTTTGCCTGTCTAGCACTAGGCAATGATGAATAATGCCAAGATGTATCCGATTTTAACGGTGGTGATCTGCCCTTCGATCTGCCCTTCTAGCTGTACTTGATCAATGTTTGAATTGCTGTTCAATTGGCTCGGTCTTAGCCCTCCATCCAATTTAGTCTTTTGGGGAATCCTGTTATATTTTACGGTTTGGGGAATCCTGCTCAATTTGATGTTTTTAGGGATCAAGAGTGACTCGGTATCGGATCAGTTGGAAAAATCTACTTCCTCGATGTGGCATCCGCAACGCTTCCGGAACGCTCAATTGGGGGAAAATGGCTGTGGGAATGGTAAGTCTGTTGTGCCATTTCTGAGGACTGAGGAAACGGACTCGGCTGGTGAATTACAGTCCTGTGTTCCCCAAACGATCGCGGTTTCTGAGGCTAATGGCGATGTGGCATCCGCAACGCTTCCGGAACGCACTCCCTCATCAAATCAGCCAATCAGCATGGCCAGCACTCCCCAAACCGCCACCATTGCAGTCAGCGATGTGGCATCCGCAACGCTTCCGGAACGCATTCCCGACGGTAAAAATAACCGAGGTTCGATTCTGCCGGAGGATGCGAACCTGGAAGCGGACTTAAATACGGTGTCGGAGGCGACCCTCCCGACACCCTACCCGGCTCAGTTTGATAAAACCATTATTAACCAAGCACTAGAAGACTCCCGGATAGCGATCGGGGCAAAAATTCAGGAATTTATTGGCAGGCGACGAGAAGTTATCGGTTCCTACGAACCGTTATATGATTTGTTGCTCGATTACCCGTTTCGGGGAGGTAAAATGCTGCGCCCCACCATGTGTATTAGTGCGGCGCGGGCGGTGGGTGGCATGGGACAGGTGGCGCTATCGACGGCCGCGGCTTTGGAACTGTATCACAATGCGTTTCTGATTCACGATGATATTGAGGACGGGTCAGAGTCGCGCCGGGGAAAAGGGACGTTACACCACAATATTGGGATTCCCCGGGCGATTAATGTTGGGGATGCAACCAATGTACTGGCTGTGGGTTTGTTGCTGGAAAATTTATCGGCGATCGGAGTAACCAAAACTCTGAATGTACTCCACGAAATTGAGTTTATGGCGCGTCAATCGGTGGAAGGACAGGCGATGGAATTGGATTGGGTGGCAGAAAATACGGACAATTTAAGCGATCGCGATTATTTTAAAATGTGCGTCAAAAAAACCTGCTGGTATTCTTTTATGACACCCTGTCGCATCGGTTTGATTGTGGGGAATTCCTCGGCTAATCCTCAAGATTTGGTGGAACCTTTGGCGGGAGTTACTCGGTTTGGCATGATTTTGGGCATTGCTTTTCAGATCCAAGATGATTTATTAAACTTGGTGGGAGATATGAAGGCTTATGGGAAGGAAATTGGCGGAGACATTTACGAGGGAAAACGCACTTTGATGCTCAATCATGCGATCGCCCACAGTAGTCCGGTCGAATCCCGCCGAATGTTGGAAATTCTCGCCACCCCCCGACCGGAAAAGACCCCGGAACAGGTAGAATTTGTTATGGAACAAATGCGCCAGTATGGTAGCATCGAACATGGCTGGGCTGTGGCTCGTTCTTTGGCTCAAAAAGCTGCCGATATTTTGGACAGTCTGGATTTTATGGAGCCGGAAACTCCGATCAGACCCGGTGAAAAATGGCAGACTCCGGTTCACGATCGCCGCTTTCTGAAAGAATTAATTAACTATGTGATTTATCGAAATTTATAGCATTTTGGGGGGTTATGATACGAGCCATAGCCCCTGGCTCATTTTAAGGAGGATTGACCAACCATAAAATCAAGTTGTATTGAGGAAGTTATTTTACCATAAGATAGAGAGATTGTCAAGATGATCGAAGATAAAAACCCGATCGCAATGCCCCCCCCAGTCCAAGCTGAAATTCACCCAGGCGGTGAACTGGTGCTGAGACTGTCCCTGCATAATGGTAGCGGTGAAACTCTACTGGTGCGACCAGTTTTAGATAATTGGCTCGCCGATAACGGGGAGATTTTTGCCACCATTAATCCGGTGGAACCTGACTATATTTATCTAGGTTCTGGTGCGGGAAACGCCACTCAAACTGTGACGGTAAAACTACCTTTAGAACTGCAACCAGGACAGGTTATTAAAAGTTGGCTAAGATTTCCCGGATTACTGGAAGAACCTCTGTTAATCATCCTAAATGTTAAAGCTAAAATTGCGGAGAAAAAGCCTAGAGAATATCTGGTTAATATCAGCTTTCCATCGAGAGAATTAGCGGATCATAAATCGTCAATTTATGATGACATAACCACCCAAAATGCCTGGGGATTGATTTCGGCATTGAACGACCTCGATCGCATTCCTTCTCGCTGGCTGGTGGCAGAATTATTAGTAGCCATCAGCCAAAAAGGAGAAGAATACACCTGCACCCCAGAGGGTTTAAAACGGCTCTCGCAACTGCGAAAAACGGCTTTTTTCTCAACTGTATCGACAGTGCTGGCCACGGCAAAAGTCCCCGATTGGATTTCGGAAACTTTATCGATGTCCGGTCAAGTCCTCAAGGGCGATCGCCGGGAACAACGTCTGCTTTATATTTGGGAAAGGTGGCTGTTGAGTTTGGTAGAAAGCGACGTAGAAGCCCCAGAAACGGCTAAACCCATCGTCGCCCCATTATTTGTAGCCACAGAATTTGTGGCTAAACTGGGAACAGATAGCGATCGCTGGTTGGGTTATTTTCTCCTAGGATTGATGTCATTGTCGCCTCGAATTGCCTCCCATATAGAGGCGATCGCCACCCAGAAAATTGAGCCATTAAACCCAGCCACCCCTCCCCCCCAAACCATAGCGGGTTGCTTGTATCATTTAGGGACGCGATTGCCAGAATTAGACTTACTTCCGGCTCGTTGGTTGGTGTTAGAATTATTGCTAATTTTCGCCCAAAAAGGGGACGACTATGCCAAAACCCCCCCAGGTCGAATGCTACTGGATCAATTGCGACTCACCCGGTTCTGTAAAAATGGGGTTTTGAGTTTAGCCGCCGCCTCCGTCCCCCGTTGGATCGCCGTCAGTCAAGCGACGGCTACCGCTTTTCACAATTCCGTCGGGACTCCGGCTTCTAGGGGGGGTTTGCTCAAGTTTTGGGAACAGTGGTTGTGGGATATTGCTGGTTCCCCAATCCCTAATTCCCAGACTTCGGCGGCGGACTTGGTGAACCAATTAGGAATAGATGGGGAGGCTTGGTTTCTCAAGATTGTTTTGGGAATCAGTTGTGTTTCCCCCAGGATAGCTACGACATTGCAGGCGATCGCATCTACCGCACCGTCTGTGTCCCCAACCGCCCCAACCCCCATCCCGCCAATTAAAGACGTTCTCAGCGAGCCAGGTTCCCTACAACGATAAGTTATCCACCGCCCAATTTTAGTTAATTTTCTCAGAAAAAATGACCATTGACGAACAAAAACTTGCCCGGGTGGAACAACTGCGAATCCCTCTCGACGACCCCACCGCACCCCTAGATTGGAAAGATTGGTATCATTATGTATTATTGGATCCTGATACTCAGATTAGAGTCCTCGTAAATCTGACGGCGATCGCCAGACCGGGAACTGGAGAAATTCAAACCAGTTTGATGGTGACAGTTCCGACTGATTTTCTCGACTCAGACTGTCGCCCTGCGGCCCCTTTTGCCAGTTTCGGAACGACTTTTTCCCAAGAGTGGAACCCCAGTCAAATCAGCCCGGAACCCGTACATTGGCAAGGTCAAGGGATGGAATTGCAAGTAAACGGAACCCAGACGCGGTTAGAAGTACAAGATCAGCGATCGCAGCTATTCATTGAATTGGCGGCGACAGCTACAGCCACTCCCCTATTAGTCACGGAAAATTCACCGTTTGGCAGTGGATTCATCGGCTGGGGATTAGTACCGGGCTTACAGGTGAGAGGAAACTTATCCGTTGGTGGGCGATCGTTTCCCATTCACCCAAACTGGTTTTGCTACCACGATCGCAATTTTGGCCGCTTCCGCTGGGGGGAAGATATCGGTTGGGAGTGGTTCGTCGCTTTTGGCACCTGCATTGATGGCACCGCCATCACTTTGGTATTGGACAGACGCACCAACAAAGACCATTCGCAAGGGGGTTTTCCCTATATTTTTATTTATGTGAATCATCAATTGCGAAAAGTGTTTTTGGGTGCCACTTTACAGATTAATTGGGACTGGTCGGAGCTGCCTGTTATTCCCCCCAGGTTGCCGGGAATTATGGCGCTATTATTTAGCGATCGCTTATTGCAAACCCCCAGCGCCTTGGAAATTATCGCCGCTGATGACCAAGACCAATTGCTAATTGAAATTGATTTTGAGTCGGTAGTAGAATTAATCGTCCCCGACAATCAACAACGGCAATATACTTTTATTGAAGAACTCACCGGCCGCGCGGCCGTTACCCTTCAACTCGGAGAAAAAACATGGCTCGCCACCGGCTTAGTTTATGGGGAATATGTGATCTGAGAATCATTGGGGGAGTCGGAATATTTGGCGGGTTTCCGACTCGGGTACTGGCCGATAAGGTTGGCGATCGCATCACAAGCCGTTTCTACGCCATTTTCCGCCCCGATCGCTTCTCCAATGGCAGCGGCTTTTTGGGCATATTGTTTTTCAAACAACAGTTGTCGAAGTTCGTTGGCTACCAACTCCGCAGTATATTGTTGGGGTGGGAGCATTCGGGCGACCCCCAGGCGGACGACGCGGGCTGCATTTTCTGGCTGGTCGTACTTGTGGGGAACCACCAGCATTCTCCGCCCCGATCGCAATGCTTCTGCTGTGGTTCCCATGCCGCCATGATGGACAATCGCCGCCGCCCTAGGGAAAATTTGCCCGTGGGGGGCATAATTGACGGCGATCGCGCCTTCAGGCAATTGGTCGGGTCTGACACTATCCGCGCCAGGGCCCATCATTAGCACTGACCGATAGCCCAACTGGTGGGCGGCGATCGCGCTAGACCAGTAAAAATTACCGGGAGTCCATACCACCGTTGAACCCAAAGTAAACACTATCGGTGGCGGCCCGCTGTCTAAAAACTCTCTCAGTTCCTCAGATAACCCCTGATTGGACGGGCGATCGTAAAACGGAAACCCGGTGACGACAGTTTGCCTGGGCCAGTCCGGTTGGGGTCTGGCAAAAACCTGGGAAAACAAAGCCAGCACTAAATCGGGGGAATGCTGCCCTTCAAACAGGGGATCGGGGCCTGGTGGCAGTCCCAACGAACTCCGCAGTTGACGCAGGGGGGCACTCCAATGGCGAAGCCGACTGCGGAGTTGGCGTTGTTCGGCATCTTTGGCGACCCATTGCAAACACCGTTCATACTCCGAGACTGGGGAAGCGATCGCCTCGGTGCGTGAAGCGAAGCTATCGCCCCCAGGCGAATCGTAAACTGACATAAAGGCTGATAGAACCGTTGAAATCCAAGGAATTTGGGTTTGTTCGGCGACAATTCGACCGGGCAAAATCAGCGGATGAGTTATTAACAAATCCGCCCCCCGTACCGCTGCCATCAAGTCGGTGTAAGTCGCCCGCAAGTGGGGCATCAATTGATAACAAATAATGTATTCGACCTCCCGTTGGGAGTCCATTAGCATTTGCATGAACTTGTTATCCTGTTCCCATATCCTTTCCCTCAAAGGGTGAAATTCGATTTCCTCCGCCGCCACATAACTTCGGTATTTTTCGGCGGCGGCGATGATCGGCTGATACCCCCTGGCTTTTAATCCTCGGGCGATCGCCAAATAAGGATACAAATCACCCAAAGAACCTGATGTTGCTAATACGATGCGATCGACCATGTTTAATTCTGAAAATCCGGCTGAAATTCTATTATAACTTTAACCGATGAAAAACTCGAACCAACCATCCCGGCTTAAATATTCATATATTTTCTCATTAAACTTCCCAACGTCAATACCATCATGTTGACCGTCTAAACAGAAGGGTAGGTCCGGTGTAAGCAGCCAACTGGTAATCGGCAGCGATCAGAAACTGAACAATTTCGTGAGCGAGAGGATGCATAAGATTGAAATCATGTGCCTCAACTGCAATGATATAAGGCCGATAGCGATCGATATCTAAATTCAGAATAATATCCTTGTCTAAACCTTCGCAATCAATGTCTAGGAAACCAATTTCTGAATCTTTAATTTCGTCGGGAAGATAAGTGTCAAGTAGCTGGTTAAGGGGGAGTACCTTCACTTTTTGCTTGCCCATAAACTCCCATCCGTGTCTAATGAAATATTCGGCCATATCCCCATTAAAAGTGTTGATAGCACCTTCGCGGAAACAATAGATTTCTGACTCCCCTTCATAAGAAGCAACACCTAGATTTAGATTGATATCCTGGGGACGTTCCTGTTCAAATAGTTTCACAGATTGAGGATTGGGATCTACATTCATACCTTTCCATCCCATCATACTCAAAAGCTTAGTGTTAGAAAATCGACTGGGATGATAAGCACCGATGTCAACATAGTAATTGCTAAATAGGTTGGATTTATTTCTGGAAATCAACTCTAAAATTAGAGTATCTTCACCAAATTGTGACCAAGAAATACAAAGATTTGGATCGTGGACTACTGACAAAAAAAACGGCACACCAAATTTATGGAATAATTCAGATAGCATATCAGAGTAAACCTATGAAAATAAAGGTTGACAAAATCGAGGGAATCCGACCCGATTTCGGGGCATCAGACAAAAAACAAAACCATTATGATGGGGCTTTATCTACCCCCATATTAGTCTGTATGACACATCTTAGCACCGTTCTAAGTGGCTCAGATGATCCGATGGTTGACCCTATTTTTTCGCCTTCGAGTCTGGATAAATTTGGGAGCGGGGAAAAGTCGAGATGCCACGGCACAAAGAATAAAAATAATTACCCCCTCCAGAGTTAGTTTTTCAGCCTTTCTATTTCAGTTCCACCTCAATATTTAGCACGTCATTTGGGACATTCATAATCAATTCGCCCTGGGGGGTTATTTGTTCTTCCAGAGACAAAACTGGGGGAGGAAAACTGGGACGGAACCACAGATCGTCAAATTCTTTCCACAGTCGCTGTAGTTGAGGATTAATGGCACTTTCGGCGACAATATCCATGGTGAGTTTATGAATACCTAACAACTCTGATAAACTTCCCCGCAAATGAATTTTACCGATCGCCACCCCTTGATCTAACGTCAACCGACCACCAATTAAATCTCGTAAGGTTTCGGCTTGGCTGCCAAAATTCAAGGCTTCCACTGACTCTAAATTATCGGAATTATCAGTAATATCTACCTGGATAGGTTCGCTGTGATTGGCATTTAATCTCAACTGAATGCCATCAATTTCTATGATCGCGGTTTTACCAGCAACGGTTTGAACAAAGCTATGCCAAGTTAAACCCCCTTGACTCCGCAAAATTTCCACCAAACGACTCAGCCAAATCGCTAACTGTTGGGGGGAACAATTCAAGGTATCAATCATTGGTAATTTTTGAGATTTCAGAACCTCATCTCCATGAAAAATTAAGCCATTGTCAATATTATACTGCTGATGTGAGGGAAATCAAGACCAAAAAGGATTAAATAGGGGAGAAATTCCCCATCAACCTGGTAACTTCGGGGACAGTTGGGCTTAACCAGAAGAGTTAACCCAGAAGCGGGGTTTCTTTCGGTGCAACTCCCACAGGGTTGGAAGATAGCGATCGCCGCCCTGTTAACACCATAGGAATGCCTCCCGTCGCTGATAAAGTTACCCCTCGGCGGGCGGCTTTGGCGGGCTGGGAATTAGCCAGGGTTAGTTGATAGTTTAACATGACTGTTGCTAGGACTAATTTTAGCTCATATTGAGCCAAAGCCATACCAATACATTGACGCGCACCGCCACCAAAAGGTAAATATTGATAAGGGGAGTATTTTTTATCTAAAAATCTCTCTGGTTTAAACTGTTTGGGGTCAGGATAAATTGTCGGATCATTATGGGTTAAATAGATAGCGCCAATCACTTCTATATTGGGTTCTATGTGATATCCCATCAGTTCCACCGCTTGAGTAGTCACCCGGGGAAATGTCACCATGGCGACTGGATAAATTCGCAGAGTTTCTTGACAAATTGCTGTTAAATAAGGTAATCTATAAATAGTCATCGGGTCGGGATTTGGGGGGAGGGTTGCTAACTCTGATAAAAGGCGATCGCGCACGGTAGGAAGTTTATGCACCCAATACAAAGACCAAGCCATGGCGGTGGCGGTGGTTTCGTGTCCGGCGAATAATAAAGTTAACAGTTCATCCCGTAGTTCTTCATAGGTCATCTGTTCCCCATTTTCGTCCCTAGCGGACATCATCAAATTGAGAATATCGGTGCGATTTGGATCGGGATTTTGGCGACGTTCTTCGATTTCTTCTAACAGTAATTTATCGATATCGCGCCGCAAACCTTGGAAGCGCCCCCAGGGACTCCAACGCCCTAAATCTTGTTGTAAAATCGGGAAAAATAAGATACTCGCCCTAATAGGAGAATCAGTCACAGCGACCAGTTCGGTGGTTAATTTTTTCAGGCGATCGTAACGGGGTCCCTCGTAGACTCCAAACACAGCCTGAAGAATGATAGCCAGGGAGATTTTCTGCACATAATCTCGCGCCAGAAAAGTCTTGCCAATTGGTAAAGTGTCGCCGATTTTTGTGGTCAAATCACAGATTAATTTACCATAATTAAACATCCTTTCCCCATGGAAAGGCGGCATTAAGAGTTTCCGCTGTCTTAGGTGGTTTTTATCATCAAGTAAAATCACGGATTTATCCCCTACCACAGGTTCTAGAATACGATTAGATGAACCAGGGGCGGTAAATTCTTTAGTATCGCGGGTGAGGATTTCTTGGATAGCTTGGGGGTGGGAAACAAAGACGACTGGGCGACCCGCAACGCCGATTTTAGCTGCAAAGACATCTCCATATTTACGGTGACAATTCTCCATATAACCAAGGGGGTTAGTTATCCACTGTATTTTTTGGATAGTCGGATGATTTTGCGGACCGTCAATTAATTTCATGGTGGGATTGAGATTCTAGGATTTTGAGTCAGACCAATCTAGTCCTATTTATAGCACATCTTCCCGGAAGCTGCCATATATCATAGCTTAATCTGCATCAGGTAGAAGGATGGAAATAATCATAAATTTGTCGGGCTAGTTTTTCGCCAATTCCGGGAACTTCCGCCAGTTGTGTGGGGGTTGCCATGCGAATATAATCAATAGACCGAAAGTGACCTAATAGCAATTTTTGGCGGTGGTGTCCGAGTCCGGGAATGTCATCTAAATGCGATCGCTTCATGCGTTTACTGCGTTGGTTACGATGGAAACTAACCGCAAATCGATGGGCTTCATCTCGTAGTCGTCGCAATAATTGTACCCCAGGTTGTTCAGGATGGGTAGTTAATGGTTGAGACTCACCAGGGACAAAAATTTCCTCTCGGCGTTTGGCTAAACTAATCACCTTCAACTCTTCTAAAATATCCAGACCTTGCAAAACTTTCACGACGGCTGAGAGTTGACCTTTCCCACCATCAATCATAATCAAATCTGGCTTATCCTGGGGTTCTAAATTCTGATAATCTCGAAAACGGCGACCAATTACTTCTGCTAAACTGGCGAAATCATCAGACCTTCCCGAATGCACATCAGGATTTTTAATTTTATACTGTCGGTAGTGTTGTTTGGCGGGTAAACCATCAATAAATACCACGCGGGAGGCGACTGCATCAGAACCCTGAATATGGGAGATATCATAACCTTCTATGCGGTGGGGAAGGTCGGGAAGGTCGAGAATTTCGGTTAAGTCTTGGAGAGATTGATGATGACGATCGCTTAATTTTTGCAGTCGCATTAACTCATAGTTAGCGTTGCGTTCGACCATTGCGATTAAATCGAGTTTGGCTTGTCTTTGGGGAGTAATTAAGGTAACTTTCCGACCTTTGCGATCGCTTAACCAATCTGCTACTAACTCCCCATCTTGTAAACTATATTGTAGCACAATTTCGCTGGGAATTTCCACAGCATCAACGGTTTGATAATGTTCCTGTAAAACCCGCTGAATAATTCCCCCCAACTCTAGGGAAGTCAAGGCTGTTTCACTAGGGTAAACTTTCGCCAAAAAGCCTAATCTACCTACCAAATGTCCGGCGCGGATTTGGAAAAGTTGCACGGAGGCTTGTTGTCCGTCAGTAGCCAAAGCGATCGCATCAAGAGACACCGTTTCATCAGGAAGGGAAACTTTTTGGTCTTGGTTGAGAGACTGTAAACCTTGAATGCGATCGCGGAATTTGGCGGCGGTTTCAAAGTTTAACTCAGCGGCGGCTTGTTGCATTTGCGCGGTTAAATTTTTGATAAGTTCTTCTGTGCGTCCTTGAAACACCATCGCCACTTTTTGGACAATTTGATGATAATCTTCTGGGGAGATCATCTGCTGACAAACTCCCGGACAGCGACCTATATCATAATTTAAACAGGGACGGTCTTTAAACAAAGGTTTAGGACGTTGACGCAGGGGAAATAGACGCTTAACCAATTGTAGATTACTTCGCAATAGTCCGGTATCTACATAAGGGCCATAATATCTATCTTTGGGATTGCTTAAATTACGTTTTCGGGTAATAAAAATGCGCGGGTATGGTTCCGACCAAGTAATACACAGATAGGGATATTTTTTATCATCCTTGAGTAAGACATTAAAATGAGGTTGATGGTTTTTAATCAAATTAGCTTCTAAAGCCAAGGCTTCGGCTTCGGTATCAGTAACGATAAATTCAATATCTGTCACCTGTTGAATCATTAAGTTAATCCGGTGACTATGTTTCTGGCGATCGCGAAAATAGGAACGCACCCGCGATCGTAATTTTTTCGATTTCCCAATATACAGAATATTCTCATTACCATCTTTCATGAAATACACACCCGGAACCGGGGGAATTTCTTTTAATCTCATTTCTAGGCGATCGCTATCTTCAATTAGTGGTATAATTGTCATAGTAGTTTATTTAATAGTAGGGTGCGTCAGACACCGATACAATTATCAATTATAGTCGGGTTTCTCCCCCAGAGGTCAAGAAACCCGGCTTCTCCCTCAGAAGTCAAGAAACCCGGTTTCTCCAAGAAACCGGGTTTCTAAGCAATTGGGTTTCTCCCTCGGAAGTCAAGAAACCCGGCTTCTCCCTCGGAAGTCAAGAAACCCGGTTTCTCTAAGAAACCGGGTTTCTAAGCAATTGGGTTTCTCCCTCGGAAGTCAAGAAACCCGGCTTCTCCCTCGGAAGTCAAGAAACCCGGTTTCTCCAAGAAACCGGGTTTCTAAGCAATTGGGTTTCTCCCTCGGAAGTCAAGAAACCCGGCTTCTCCCTCGGAAGTCAAGAAACCCGGTTTCTCA
>NZ_JARPLU010000310.1:0-2808 GCF_032349615.1 Limnospira sp. PMC 1279.21
CGGTATTGAGCAGTTTGATTCTCTCCATGATGCCATGGATTCCGTTCTCCAATCTACGTCCTAACCACCTTGACTAATGCTATAGTTATCCACCAACAGCAAACCATTGCGGACAGCCACCTCAAACAGGGTAATAAACCCGATCAGAGAAGCAATGGAGATTACCCCCCGTTAAGAGAATCGAGACAATACCACCCACCAAGGCCAGGGGAAGATTGAGCATAATCGCCACAGTTGCCGGGAGAGACTTAACCGAGAAGAACATCAAAATGGCAATCATAATCGCGGCCAGGATGCTATACCAGACCAGATTATTAGTGGCCTTTTGCTCCGCTTCAAACTGTCCACCATATTGGATAAAGTAGCCACCGGGTACTTGAACATTTTGGTCAATGGCGGCTTGAATATCCCCCACAACGCTGCCTAAGTCTCGTTGGGAAACATTGGCAGACACCACAATTAAACGAGATACATTTTCCCGATTGACCACATTAGCGCCCATACCATACTCCACCCTAGCCACAGCACTGAGGGGAATAATTTGTCCGGTGGGGGTAGAGAGGGGAATCGCCCCAATGGCATCTAAATTATTGCGTGAGGCGATCGGCAAACCGACGATAATATTAATCAGTTGTTGATTTTCCGGGACTTGGGACACCACTTGACCATTGAGGGCGGTTGCCACGACTTCAGAAATGGCAGCCATAGTTAAACCATAACCAGCCGCCGCCGAGCGGTCATAATGAATTTGAACTTGGCGGATAGGTAATTGAGGTTCTAATTGTAAGTCTACGACTCCCGCAATGGGTTTGATGGCATCGCGGACTTGTTCCCCGACTTGACGCAACTGGACTAAATCGGGGCCAAAAATTTTGACAGCGATCGCACTTCTGACCCCCGATAAAACTTCATCCATGCGGTGAGAAATAAAACCGCCAATATTGGGAGCAACCCCCGGCAATTGCAGAAACTTCTCCCGCAGTTGCTGAACAGCAGCCTCTCGGTCTTCCAGGGCAACATCACTCAACTCTACATCCACATGAGCCATGTTCACCCCCGCCCCATCAGCATCCCCCGGAGCGCGTCCAGCGCGGACTTGTACCCATTCATAAAGGGGATTATCTTGTAGGGATTGAGCCAGAGCCATTCCCGCCCGATTGGTCATCTCCAAAGAGACACCCGGAAATAAAACCATAGAGTTCACCATAGATTTGTCCTGAAATTCCGGGAGGAAAACCCGTCCCAAGGAAGGCACAACGGCTAGAGTAGCCACTAAGGAGGCTAAGGCTAATCCTAAAATCAGTTGGGGAGTCCTCAGAGACAAATTGAGCAGAGGGCGATACCAACTTTCGGCCAAGCGTGAAATAAAAGTGCCTTCCTGGGGGAGTCTATGATGAGCCAATAAAATGGCACAGAGGGCGGGAGAAAGGGTCATGGCGACCAAAGTAGAGGCCGCAATGGAGAGCAAATAAGCCCAACCCATGGGGGCGAAAATTCGCCCTTCTACCCCCGTTAAACTAAAAATGGGGGCAAAGACGACTATGATAATAACCGTGGAAAAAATGACGGCTAAACGGACCTGAACCGAAGTGTCATAAACCACTTGAAAGGGGGGTTTTGGGTTTTCTTGGGTTGGATTCCGCCGTAAACCACGATAGCAGTTTTCCATATCCACAATGGCATCATCGACCACGGAGCCGATCGCCACCACTAAACCCCCCAGGGTCATAGTATTGATGCCTAACCCCACGGCTTTCAAGAACATTAAGCCAATCAGCAACGAGAGGGGAATGGCACTCAAGGTAATGATAGCCGTGCGCCAGTTCATTAAAAAGAGCAACATAATCACCGAAACGATGATGATCCCTTGAATGAGGGAGCCGCTAACGTTGCGAATGGCAGAATCAATAAAGTTTGATTGGCGGAAAGTGCGTTGAACTTCCACATCAGGGGGAAAGGTAGACTGTAGGGAGTTCATCACCGCTTCCACGGCTTGGGTGACGGTGGGGGTGTCTATATAGGGTTGTTTGTTAATCATCAACACCACCGCCGCCTGTCCGTTAAAGCTGGCATCTCCCCGTTTAAGTGCCGCTCCCGTTTTGACTTCAGCCACATCTTGCAGCAAAATCGGTTCACCGTATTGAACTTTCACCACCGACTGCTGCAAGTCTTCTAGGGTGTTAACCTGTCCGATGCCTCGGATGAGTAACTCTTGACCTCCACCTACGAGAAAACCTCCGGGAGCGTTGGAATTGGCTCCCCTGGCTGCTGCCGCGACTTCATTGAGGGAGACTTGGCGCGATCGCAACAGTTGCGGATCGACCAAAATCTGTTCTTCCCGTTCATCCCCCCCATAAATAGTCACCTGAGACACACCAGGAACCGAGAGAATCTGATTTCTGAGGGTAACATCCACCAAACGGCGTAAATCCATCAGAGACGTTTCTCCCTGACCATTCACCGTAAAGGCATATTGCAGAATCGTTCCCAAAGGAGAGACTAAGGGGGAAATTTCCGGCGGATGAATCCCTTGGGGAAGTTGACTCATCACCTGTTGGAGTCGTTCCGTTACAGCCTGCCGCGCTTGGTAAATATCAGCCTCCTGGTCAAAGACAACATGAACCATAGAGAGTCCCACCTTGGAGGAAGAACGCACCAGGGTAACACTGGGTAAGCCATTAACCGCACTTTCAATAGGAACCGTAATCTGAGCCTCTACTTCCTCGGGAGCCAAACCAACCGCCTCAGTTTGGATACAGCCTTTACACAAAACACAAAGTACAGTATAATGTATGGCTATTGTATAAG
>NZ_JARPLU010000311.1:0-2769 GCF_032349615.1 Limnospira sp. PMC 1279.21
AAACGGTAAAAGGACCGGGAGTTTTCAGGGTTTCCACTAATCCCGCTGCCTGTACCGCTGCCACCAAGGTGGTGAAACACCCGGCACTCACTGCTATATCTACAATATCCGCCATTTATCCTAATTTACCCAACTCGAAAATAACAATTTCCACTTAATCCTAGACTAAATTGGAGCTAAAATTCAGCTTGGCAACCACCAACGGGGGACGGGCGGATGCGGAAATGATAGGAAGTTTGATATAATGATATCATCGGACTACGGCTACTAGCCACCAGGTATACAATTTGCTACTGCAACCATAGTCAGTTCCTTGAATCCTACTAAAACCCGTTCTAGCCTTGGTATTTGGACTCAACGCTTTATCGCCTCGCTGTTTTTGGGGGGACAGGTTCTGCTGCACATCCTACAGGGGAAAATTCACCGCCGCAATACCCTAGAACAAATGGCGATCGTTGGTCCAGAATCGTTATTTATCGCGCTGCTGACGGCTAGTTTCGTGGGTATGGTGTTCACTATTCAAGTGGCACAGGAATTTATTACCCTGGGCGCAGGTCACTTGGTGGGAGGAATTCTGGCTTTGTCTCTCAGCATCGCGGCGATTGAGGCGATCGCCGTCTTTTAGATGAACTGGTTTAACGGTGGAATGCAGCGGCGGCAAGTAACCTGGAACTCAGCACTAGGGGCTTCCGTCCGCTGCCATCAGGTGTTATCCAGGTAAAGTTGCAGTGCGCTCCTAATCGCTTGATTAGGATCACACACAAACTCAATAGGGCTGTCTGGGACAGACTGAGATAAAAAGTCACCAAGTGTAGGCGCTATAAACCGAAATACCGTGTCTTTATGTAGCTTTTCGATGTACACAGCAGCATCAGGAGACAAACCTCTAGCAGTGATTATAATACCGTCTCGAAGATTCTCTCTTTCCAAAGCGATTTTGAACCCTCCGAGACGCTCGGCACTAAATGTTTGACCCTCCAATTTAATTGTGATTCCAGCTTCCACCTTAGTCATTACGGGTTCTTCTCGCGACACGATTTCCTCTCGACCAGATTCTGTTAGCATTGCCTCCATCCTTACAACTTTGCGGTAGACTGGCACTCGACCATCGATGCCTCCGTCTTGATTGCCGCGCCTCTTAGGTAATCCGGGTGCCTTTTTTGTCGGATCGCCGCCAAGAGCCTCCGTGATTCTATTGCCAACGGATTCCTTTTCAACTGGAGTTAAATCCAGCAGTTTGTTAACCAGACCTTCTATAAGAAGCTTACTCATCGTTCATCACTATCTCAAGAGACTTAGCACACCTGCTCAAAACTTCGTTTACAAGTACCTCAACTCCTTTAGATTTGACGATTTTTTCCTCTACATATTTGGAAAGAAGCATAATTTGCCATCTAGGGATCTTCACTAAATAAGTGTCCTTTGTGCTCCGCTCCTCTTTCGCTGCTTTAAGCACGGAAGAAGCTGAGTCTGGATGAATCATTTCCAGGAATGCTTTGCCATGCTGAGACTCCGAAAAGCTAACACACATAAATGAACGCTGGATTACATATCGAGGGTCTCTTGTGTCGAGGGGATTCCGTAGACGATACAAAAGATCCATGTTTAGCCGATCTTTGCGCAGACACACTTCTAATTTCGCGAACATGGATTCACCCGCTACTTTGCGAAGCTGCTTGCTAAGTATCCTGTTTGTAATCATAAGGACTTATCCTAATTCGCTCAATACACCATCGAGTGCTTTTGCAAAAGCAGAGTTCTTATAAAAGGAGCCCGGATGCCCCTCTACAAGCGGTACAACGTACTCGGATAGGCGCGATGCAATACCAGTTTTCTGTAATGCCTCATAAAGTCGTTGTTTCTGATCGGACGTAGTGACCTTATTGGCAACTATCTTGAACGGGATATTCTTGTCTTGTGACATGGCGGCTGCTGCAAGTATGCTCAGATCACCCGGAACGCGATCTAGTGCAAGCTCATCATCTGGAGGCACCGGAGCAATAAGCCGCCATCCTCGATTTACCTGTTCTAACAGATCTTTTAGGTACTCCCAATAGTCGTCTGTATCGACGACCATATAATCAAAAGCTTTCGCCCCAGGAAAATTAATCGGAAGCTGCTGACCTTCACGTGTATCAATCTTGCATGAGCCACCCTGAAAAACAGGACTATTTGACAGTATCCTAGTCATTATGCTGCCCTGAGCTAGATCCAATGCCCACACTCTTTTCTGTCTGGCGGCGAGCATGAGCGCTAGATTGGTCGATATCGTCGTCTTTCCAACACCGCCTTTTGGAGTGTTGACCACATACTTGATCAAGAAGAGCCTCCAGCTTTTTTAATACAGCTATTAATTCTAGACAGTATTAGGTGCATTTGCATAACTATAGCCATCCTAAATCAGTTGTGGAAGACGATGGCGGACCCCAACCGTCGGCGGCTAAGAACGGGAGAGGGTTAGGGACAAATCATTTAGGACTGCTATATGTATTAGAACCCAAAACGATTATAAGACATCAGCAGGGTGTTGTCAAGCGCTTGCGGTCTAACTCGGATATTATGAAAGACTGGGTGTAGATAGGGTCAGCCCTGATTATCCCTGCGGGAGGCGGGCGAGATAGCGATAGGTGAAATATGCCGAAATAATCATCGGGAAGGAAAACAACGTCGTCAACGTACCCAGGGGATAGAGAGCCTGAGAAGTGGGGTCAACAGTCGTTCTTTTAAAGCCGCCATATCTTCAGGACGGGGGAGAAAATGAGGGGGAGA
>NZ_JARPLU010000312.1:0-2758 GCF_032349615.1 Limnospira sp. PMC 1279.21
TGCACGTGAGCAGTTTGATTCTCTCCATGATGCCATGGATTCCGTTCTCAAAGCTACGTCCTAACCACCTTGACTAATGCTATACCTACCCGCCAAACCTTCTTTAATGATTTGCGCGCGCTTACCCAGACTGTACGCTGAGACAGTTGGGACCACCTTCTGACCTTTATGCTTGAGGGTCTCGAGTTAGACATCCCACCCGATAGCAGTTGAATTTCCCAAATGAGAATTGCTGTTCTGACGCACCCTACCAGGCGATCGCACCCGATCGCCTGGTAGGATATTAACTATCTGTAATTGGTAAATTGTAGTGCTACGGGGAAATCTTCCTGCTTGAGATATCTAATTATCTCCTGTAAATCATCTTTAGACTTACTAGAAACCCGCACCGCATCACCTTGGATAGAAGCCTGAGATTTTTTGAAATTATCTTTAATAATCTTGGTAATCTGTTTAGCCACATCCTTGCTAATCCCTTTTTTCAGGGTAATTTCTTGGCGGACTCGGTTTCCACTAGCTGACTCAACCTTTCCATAATCAAAAATTTTGAGGGATAGATTACGTTTAGCAGCCTTAGTTTGCATAATCGTATGGACCGCATCAAGAGTAAACTCGCTGTCGGTATTGACAACAATTACCTCATCACCAAGTTCTAGGGTAGTGTTAGTATCTTTCAAATCGTAGCGACTAATAATTTCTCGTTTGGCTTGGTCTAGTGCATTGACCAATTCTTGACGGTCGAAATCGCTGACAATATCGAAAGAAGATGTTGAAGCCATAAGCCTTCGTTGCTATGTAATGTTCTACTGATTTCTTAGGACAAGGATTCTAACCCCAAACATCCAAATATGCAACAATTTTGATAAAAAGCCGTCCCCAGCTAGGCTAAAGGACGGGTCTTTGTATCCAATTTTTCGGTAACAGCAGTCTGATTTTGGCATTGAACAGCAAATCAGGCCTTATGGGGTGAGATAGCTTATATCTCTGAGAACTTGCCCCAATAGATCTATACCAACTAAGTGCCACTGGCAACCTCTGGCTTCAATCCAAATAGAACAAAGTTACCACCTTCCGCTGATTTTCGGCTTCTTCACAGGTCCTCAGCAAAGTATCACTGTCATGAAAAGCAAAACATATCAACTGCTGACACCGGGAAATAATTTCCTGATTGCAGGAGGAACTAGCTTCGGCCAAAGATAAGGTATCTCCAGAGGGATTTTCGACCAAATGGATGACCTGTTCTAGCTGTGACCGTGACTCGCGAGGCTGACGTTCGAGACTTTGAGGTAGAATGACTGTTAAAAGATTAGGATCAGCCCGCATTGCCCCTCTAATGGCGGCTGAGTTAGTCCCGGTTGCACCGGAGGTAATCAGATGGTTTCCCCCCAAAACTAGGGCATAACTCATCATCTCAATCAAATTCTGATGGGTTAAGGGAATATGGCGGGAACCGAGTAAGGCAATGCGCTTGGAGCCGGTTTGCTGAATGGCTGCAAGTTCTTCTAAAAATTCATCTACTCTGGGCAAATTGATGGACTGACTCAAGGATACTCTTATATATTTACCAAGAATTAGGGGTCGAGATAGACCTCACGGTCTACCCCTCCCATTCAGAACCGGACGTGAGACTTTCACCTCATCCGGCTCTTAGTCTGATTGTTCCATTGTTAAGGATACAGCTTTGGCGTTGTTTTTGTCAAGCGCCGTTTTATTATCGTGACAGTGACGGTGCAATAATTGAAGATTCTTGTATTCATCCTTTCCACCTAAGTTTCGAGGTACAATGTGGTCTACTTCAACTCAATCTGATGGTGCAAAATACTGTCCACACCAGGAACACCTGCCTTTTTGCTTTTTGAGTAGTTTCGCTACCCTTGTTGGCGTATCGATTGCTTGTCCTTTTCTGGTTGCCCAATAAGTCCAATTTCCGTCGTATGGTGTCGCTTCTGGGCGTACTAGGGTATGTCTGGCAATTGGGGTCCAATTATGTTTCCACAATTGGAGTCCCTCTTTAGTTTTAAACAACCAAGTTTCATGCCTTTCTTTTCCGTTGCTAAGTTTAACCGTTTCCTGCTGGAAGTAGTTCCTTCACTTTTCATGATTCGCCTTTCCGCATCTTGATACTGTCCATGCCCTTAGCATCTTCCAGACTATATGGTCTAGTTTGTTGAAGGTCTCTGTTGAGACTACTCCTGAATAGTAGTTTGACCATCCCCTTATAATTGGGTTTAGTCTACTTATCAGAGCTGGTTGGGGTGCCGTTTTATGTTGTTTTATTACACCCTTTATCACTTCAATTTGGGCTTTAACTGCTTTGTTACTGGGTTTAATATGGGTTTTGTGACCGATTAATCTGCTTCCTCTTCCCCCTGTTTTCCCAGATTTATATTTTCCTACCGGATATTGCCTGATATTGAATCCTCGAAAATTAAACCCCGGTTCCTCAATCTTGCCGTTATACTCAATAGGATTGAGTGTGTTACAAATTCGAGTTTTTTCGGGTTTAATTTCTAGTCCTACAGGTTCTAACCATTCAGAAATTGCAGTTTGGCACTGTTCGATGATTTTTAAGTCTTTTGAGATGACCACAAAATCATCGGCATATCTTATAAAGTTCACCTGGGTGGTTGTTCCTTTATTGGGATACATTTCTTTAACTAACCTTTCCATTCCCAACAGTGCGATGTTGGCGAGTATTGGATTTATAGCATTAGTCAAGGTGGTTAGGACGCAGCTTGGAGAACGGAATCCATGGCAT
>NZ_JARPLU010000313.1:0-2757 GCF_032349615.1 Limnospira sp. PMC 1279.21
TTATTAGTATCCGGGTAGGGATGGAAAATTGACAGCAGAACCCGCCCCTACAATTTTATATGGTAATTATGGGAAAAACAAAAAAGTTACAAAACTAACTATCATCTAGGATGGTGTCAAGATTATATCATTAGTTCCGGTGGCTGTCAAGGATTGAGGCGGATTCTGGTGAGGCAATTTTTTAAAATTGATTAAACAATCAACCTATGATAGTGGTCAGACCTGGAAAAACTGTGCAGGTGATAGTATAACAGAGAGAAAGCCAGTCGCCTTTGAAGGCTTGCCGTGAGTTGGTCGAAGGGGGCGGAGCTTGAAACCCATGATTTTGGGTAAGTGATGAGTAGGGTTGTCTGGCAATGGCTTCTAACTTGTAGTGTTAAGACATACCAGGTTAACAGTACCGCTCATAATAAAGCTCGGCGTTAAATTGTCGATAGGAGGGCAGCCGTGCCGACGAGCCAAGACCAAAAAATAATCGCTATCTTTATGGAAGAGGCGGGAGAACGCCTCGAAGAACTTAGTACGGGGTTGAAGGATCTGCCAAAAATTATGGCTGACTCCGATCGCGAACCGATGATTACTATGTACAGAGCGGCGCACTCGATTAAGGGAGCCTCGGCTATGTTAACGCAACAGATGCCGAGTTTAGCCAGTATTAATAAGGTCTCTAAACGACTTGAAGATTGTTTTAAGTCGGTTAAAGACACTCCCATAAAAGCTGATAGCAAGGTTGTTACACTGTCAAACAAGTGTTATGAGGTACTAAAGAACCTGATTGAAAGGGCACAAAGTCCGTCGGGTTTATCAGTGGAAATGGGGGAAAAAATTGCTAAGGCTGCCCTTCCGGTGTATGATATGCTGGAGAAGCATCTAGCGGATTTGATGAGTGGCAAGGCAACACCTGCGGTGGCGGCGGCTTCGTCTGGGGGAAGTAAACCGGTACCGTCAGCGCTGGCTAAGGTGACGGCGGTTCTGAAACCGATGTTGCAGGGTTTGAGCAAACCGGAATCTCCGGCGCTACGGAAACAAATAGCGGGGCTGTGTGGTCATTTGCTGAAAATTGCACCAGGAGTGGAACCTTGGCAAAATTTAGTGAAAACTACCCATGGCGCGATCGCTAATCCCAAGGCTCCTTTCCCGGTTCTGAAAAATACGGTAATTAAGGAACTTCAGCAGGCGGCGAAACTCCTGGAAGCGGGAAAAGCTGATGCTATAGCGCCTAGTGATGCTCTAGTTAAACTGGGAAGTAGCCAAGGGAGAGTCCCGGCGACTGCTAAGGAAATTACGATACCAGCAGATCCGAAGGAAGTGGTGAAGGTGTTACTGAAGACTTTTAACAAAAAAGAACTTCAGGCGATCACTCAATTGTTGATCAAGCACATCAAATCCTGATTGAGATTCTAAGTGGAATTATCCAAGCGATCGCTGATGGCGACTTCAACCTGTCGAGGTAAATCAGCGATCGCCCCAGAAACTCTTTCCTGTAACTCATTTAACTGTTGCTGTTGAAGGGCTCCCCACTGGGGTAGTTGATTGATAAACTGCTGTAAATCGACAATGACATGGGTTAAATTCTCGACCTGTTCTAACTCAGGTCGCTGCTGAAACTTTCGCACAACCAATTCCAACTCTCCCTGAATAGCATCGATCGCCTGTTCGAGGGCATTTTGGCGCTCTAAAATATTCTGGAGAGTCCCATTAAGGGTAGTTAAATTATCGGTCAGCGCCGCCATGTCTAAATTAGCGGTAGATTTGAGGGTGTTGATATTAGCAGAAACAGCATTAGCCTGAGCAATATGATTTAACTGTTCGATCGCCTGAGTGTTCAAGTCAACGTTAGCTTTGACATTGAAAGTAAGCGATCGCAGATATTGCTTTAACAGATAGCGGTTAACTAGACCAATAGCTATAAAAATCAAGAGAGGAATGCCGCCATATAATAGCGATCGGCCGGTGAAAGTGGCGACAGTTCCCACCACAGTGACCGCCAAACCGACATATTCAGCTATTTCTAGTAGATTACGGTAATGCAACATTCTGTTAATTGAGACTATTACTTGGCAAAATCATCCGAGCTAAATTCAAATATATTAACACCCCCAAGACATCAACGGCGGTGGTAATAGACGGCGCAGACATCAAAGCCGGGTCTAATTTGAGCGACCGGAACAAAAAAGGCAAAGCGGAACCGGCCACAGAAGCCAACAGGGAAATGGCCAATAAACTAATACCAACTGCGATCGCCACTGCTATTTGACCGGGGACAATAAATACACTAGCCCATATAGTCGCCAAGGTCCCCAAAATGACACCCAGTACAGCACCGGCGATCGCCTCCCGCCGAATTACCTGGAAAGATCCCAAAGACCAAATTTCATCAGTATTCATCCCCCGAATTACGACGGTGGAAGACTGAGCGCCGACATTTCCCCCAGTTCCGGTCAATAGGGGAATAAAAAAGGATAAGGCTACCACGTCTTGGAGAATCTCTCTCTGGGTCTTGAGAATAGAGGCGGTAATACTATTGGTCACTAACAAGACTAACAGCCAGACGACCCGGCGGCGGGCTACGGTGAGTAAACTGATCTGAAAATAGTTATCTCCGTCCGCCTGTAAGCCACCCAAGGCGTAGATATCTTTGGTGGTTTCCTTCTCGAGGATATCCAAGATATCATCAACGGTAATAATTCCGACGAGTCGCTTTTCACGTAAAACTCCTGGGAGGGTTGGAAGCTCCGTGATTTATCGCGGAGAGGA
>NZ_JARPLU010000314.1:0-2743 GCF_032349615.1 Limnospira sp. PMC 1279.21
GTCAGCTTAATAAACCCGCCCTCCAAGATAATCAAGGCAAGAAAACGGCTGGAGTCGATGGAATGAGAGCAATCTCATCAAGACAAAGGTTTGAACTTGTTGAGAATATTAAGGGAAACCTCAAAGCAAAACCACTGCGACGGGTGTGGATTCCAAAACCTGGTAGGGATGAAAAACGCCCTCTAGGAATACCCACAATCCAAGATAGAGCCAGGCAAGCCTTGGTGAAGTCGGCACTTGAGCCCGAATGGGAATCAAGATTTGAAGGAACAAGCTATGGGTTTAGACCTGGACGGTCAGCCCATGACGCAATAGCACGAATCTATCTATGTATCAAACATAGTAGTTATTATGTGTTGGATGCTGATATAGCAAAGTGTTTCGACCGAATAAACCATGATTACCTACTGTCCAAAATTCATTGTCCAAGCAGCCTAAAGAAAGACCTGAAACAGTTGCTTAAAGCTGGCGTGCTAGATAACGGTGTATTCGAGGATACAGACTCAGGGACACCTCAAGGAGGGGTAATAAGTCCACTCCTAGCCAACATCGCACTGGATAGAATGGAAAGGTTAGTTAAGGAAATGTATCCAAATAAAGGGACAACCACCCAGGTCAACCTAATAAGATACGCCGATGATTTTGTGGTCATATCCAAAGACTTAGGAATCATTGAACAGTGCAAAACTGCTATTTCCGAATGGTTAAAACCTACAGGACTAGAAATCAAACCCCAAAATACTCGAATCTGTCACACGCTCAATACGATTGAATATGATGGAAAACTTGAGAAACCAGGGTTCGACTTTCTGGGATTCAACATCAGGCAATATCCAGTAGGAAAATACAAATCTGGAAAAACAGGTGGGATAGCAAGCCGATTAATCGGACATATAACCCTCATCAAACCCAGTAAGAAAGCAGTTACAGCCCATACAGAAGTGATTAAGGGTGTAATTCAACAACATAAGACAACACCCCAATCTGCCCTGGTTAGCAAATTAAACCCGATTATTCGGGGATGGTCAAACTACTACTCAGGGGTTGTTTCATCCGAAACCTTCAACAAACTAGATAATATAGTTTGGCAAATGTTAAGGGCATGGACAGTTTCAAGATGCGGAAAGGCAAATCATGAAAAACTGAGTAATTATTTCAGACCTGGAACGGTCACGCTCAGTAATAGGAAAGAAAGACATGAAAAATCGATGTTCCAAACCAAAGACGGGTTACGTCTATATAAACACAACTGGACACCAATTGTCAGACATACCCTAGTCCGCCCAGACGCAACACTTTATGACGGTAATTGGACTTACTGGGCAACCAGGAAAGGACAAGCAATCGACACGCCAAACAGGGTAGCAAAACTACTCAAAAAGCCAAAAGGCAAGTGTACCTGGTGCGGGCAATACTTCACCCCATCAGACTTAGTTGAAGTAGACCACATTGTACCTAGAAGCCTCGGCGGAAAGGATGAATACAAGAACCTTCAGCTATTACACCGCCACACCCGCGATGATAAGACGGCGCTCGATAACGCCAACGCTGCATCCTTAACAATGGAGCAGTCTGCGCGTGCGTCACATCAGGAAGTTTTTCCTGTCTATGCCAATTATCGGGATGTGGAAGCACCACTAGAGCCGTGTGAAGGGAAACTTTCATGCACGGTTTTGAATGGGAGGGGGTGAAGGCGACTTCACTCTCGACCCCTAATTAATAAACTTTCATCTCGATGCTATGCCGAATCATAACTCCTCAGAAACTGAGTTGCTCAAGGCAATTCTGGAGCCGATGTTGGAAGACTTCCAATATTGGTTTGGGCGATCGCGACAACTCCTGGAAACTGAGAACATCCCTTTTCTGAGTGAACAGCAACAATCAGAAGTCCTAGATCGCATTAAACAAGCCCAGGAAGAGGTCAACACCGCTAAAACACTGTTTCACGCCACCGGATGTCAAGCCGGGATTGAAATGAAGGTGCTAATGCCGTGGCATCAACTCTTAACTGATTGTTGGCGCATTGCTAACCGCTTTCGTTTGGAATCGAAACCCCAGATCGAAAATGGAAATCCCAGTTAAGTTCTAGGGACCCCAGGCTATAGGTAGGTTTTCTCAACTGTTCCTTTCCCGGTTTCGATTTTTAGAGAAACTGTAGCGGTTGCTCCCTAATTTACGGTAAAGTTGTGGTAAATAGAACAAAATCTTAGCCTCGATTCATTAGCTTTTAACAAGGCCCAGTTTTCATCAATTATCCCTACCCCAAGGAGTAAATCATGTTACATCTGCTTTATATTCTGGCTTTTACCACTCTGGCATTTATAGCAGTACGCAATTTAATTCGTAGCCTGTTGACTGTTGGTATGGAGTCTCAGCGCTATAATTCTCACTCGGCGGGTGGCTTTAGGTCAGCGGATTCCCGAAATTACCAGAACATCCATCCAGAATTACTAGATGAGTCAGGAAATGTACTCAAAGAACCTTTGCTGGTGATGCGTTCCCTCTCAGTCCAAGATGCGCGAACTCAGCTAGATAACCTTTATCAATCTTCCCCCGGTTCTTCTGAAGAAACTAGAGATGATAGTTAGAAACCAACCATAGAAACCCTAGGGCGGAGGATAGCTTAACCATCTTGAACCTGCCCTTATATTGCCATGGAAAAGCTGAAATGTATCAGGTTAATACAACATACAGCCTTTATCTCAATCATTAAGCACAGTAACAACACTTGGTAAACCAGTTA
>NZ_JARPLU010000315.1:0-2728 GCF_032349615.1 Limnospira sp. PMC 1279.21
AACCCGTCAATAATTAAGATTTGTTGCTAAAGGATATGCACCAATCGTCCCGTATGCTAAGACTGAATGGAGTGCATATTGAGCGTGACGGTACGACTATTGGGTTAAGTAAATCCCGATTATCGCAGTTAGGATAGGGGTTTGAGTCATACTATTCTCACAGTATTAAGTCCGGTAGTGATTTGATCAGCCATCTTATTAGGAGGAAAAGTTAGTGGTTTATTAGGAGTAATTTTAGCTATTCCCATCACTGGGGTAATTAAGAGCATTATTGAAATCATCTTTAACCCTCAGTTACCACCCCAAGCCGGTTCCTTTTTTACTAATCTTCCCCAAGATATCGACAACTCTCCTAACTTACAGGTTTCCGAAATCACTAATGATGGGAATGGATAAAGATGCTGCTGGGATTGACCTGTAATGTCATTAACCCCCACCAGCGGTAATCTCTTATGCTAACATCAGATGTTATAGATAGATATGCAGGTGAGGTTAATAAGTTTATGAAATGGTGGCAAAGACTACAAAAAAATCCCTTGGCAAAATTGGGCGCGGGAATACTGATTCTGTTTTATATTATGGCGATCGCTGCTGATTTTGTCGCTCCCTATAATCCCTATAATTCACAATTAGACGGATCCCTATTACCCCCCACCCCAATTCATTGGGTCAACCCTCAAGGAGAATTTATCGGACTCCATGTTTATCCCACAACTCAGGGACCCGTTGATATTGAAACAGGTCAAAGACAAACTATAGTAGACTGGGAACAGCCTTCTCCTCTGCGGTTATTCGTCAAAGGAGACCCCTATAAAATTTTAGGTTTAATTCCCTTTGACCTTCATCTTTTTGGCGTAGTGGGTCCAGCCTATATTAACCTCATAGGAACCGATGAACAAGCCCGCGATCAGTTGAGTCGCTTAGTTTTTGGTAGTCGTATCAGCCTCAGTATCGGTTTAGTCGGAATTGCTATTGCTTTCCCCTTGGGTATGTTGGTTGGGGGAATTTCCGGCTATTTTGGTGGCTGGATTGATACTATATCCATGCGATTAGTGGAAGTTTTAATGACTATTCCCGGACTTTATTTATTAGTAGCTTTAGCAGCAGTCCTTCCTCCCCAACTTTCCAGCGCCCAAAGGTTTTTACTAATTGTAATTATCATTTCATTTATTAGTTGGGCGGGACTAGCTAGAGTCATTCGGGGACAGGTTCTCTCTATTAAAGAACGCGAATTTATCCAAGCGGCTAGGGTAATGGGGGCTCAACCAATTTATACTATTATCCGTCATGTACTCCCCCAAACAGCTACCTATGTGATTATTTCGGCTACCCTGACCATCCCCAGTTTTATTATTTCTGAGTCCGTGCTTAGTTTAATTGGCTTGGGTATTCAACAGCCAGATCCTTCCTGGGGGAATTTACTTTCTTCTGCTACTAATGCTTCCATTTTGGTGCTACAACCTTGGCTAATTTGGCCGCCAGCATTGTTGATTATTTTAACCGTTTTAGCATTTAATTTACTGGGAGATGGTCTCCGAGATGCCCTCGATCCTAGAAGCATACAACGGTAAGAGTGACCGCCGCTGAATTAGCCTAAAAATTGACTCAGATCAAATTCTGATTCCGGTTTTTTGAAGCGATCGCGTTCCGACATCAGCAATAATAACAGGCGATCGCCATAATCTACCGCCCCCCTAAATTCTTCTCGTAAAATTTCTAGTCCACCATTGGCAAATTCTTCAAAAATTTTCACTCTTTCTGCTTCCAATTCTGGGTCAAAAGGTGAGATTGTTTTGCTGTCCTTAGTATGGGCGATCGCTATCAGTTTAATTACCCAATCATAACCCCTCGAAATGAATATCTCTAGGGAAATAGGCGCGGGATCTCTCTGAGAAACAGCCTCAATCGGTACTCGCTTTTGGTGGCGGATACCTACAGAGGCGGCGAATACTATTACATCTGCATAGGTCTGAAACGGGCCGCTTTTGTTTTCGGATTCGGTTAAATCTCGCACTAGGTCTGCTTTATCTTTAGCGACTCTAACCCTGTTAATAGCCATTGTTTAATCGAATGTGAATTAATTTTAACTATAGTTTAAGCTAAAACTAGCACCAATCAACATCATTTCTTGACCCTGGCTACACACTACTGTATTTTCCCTTCTTGCTAACTCACCCTCCCCTCAGCATTATCGAAGCTATCACCACTGAAAACTCTTTTAATCTCATCAACATCAGATGATATTCAAGGTTTAGCAATATATCCATATTTCCCCCCGCGAACAATTCTCAAAGATTCTGGAGGCATTCCTTGACTTGCTTCCCCCCAGCTTCCTCAATCGTAGTGACCGTTTAACTGTACTACAGCCAACCCCTCAGAAAAAGGTTCAGCCCCATAAAATTGAGGTTGAATAATTGTTTTTCCCGTAGTATCTACATAACCATAACGCAGAGGTTGAATCAAATTACCAACCTTCCCTTCTCCAGTTCCCCAGGGGGCTAATCCCTCAGAAAATTGTAAATATCCTAACCCATTTGGTACAATTGACGTGAGATTTCCACTGGTATCAACCAGATAATATTGGTCGCCTTTAACAACTTTAGCAACTCCATAAATAAAATTTTCAGCCCGCCCAAATTCTGGCTGTATTACCCAATCACCATCCCGATTAATATACAGCCTTTATCTCAATCATTAAGCACAGTAACAACACTTGGTAAACCAGTTC
>NZ_JARPLU010000316.1:0-2726 GCF_032349615.1 Limnospira sp. PMC 1279.21
AGGGGATCTACTCCAAGAGATACAAATTGCTAAGGCTGAGGGTCAAATATCCACCAGTGAAGATGCCATAGCGATCGCATCCCAGAAAATGCTTGAATTGAACCCACCCTAACTAGGGGTTGTAGCTGTTATTGTGGCTTCTAAGACTTTAATTAGGGGTGTGTCCCGGCGGACATTTCACCCCTACTTTTATGGTTTTAGGGACGCTGAATGATGGTTTCCACCACACGCCGCCGCTGTTTGGGGTCAATGCCTAACAGTCGCACATAGTCCTTTGGGTGTTGACTTAGGCAATTTTCCACAGAAGCGATCGCCTCGGGGATACCGCCATCAATAATAGCACAACTTTTCCAGGAACCCGTCTTAAAGTGACGCTGATCAGCATATTCCAAACCAATTTGATAACCCCCTGACCGGATTTTTTGCACCTGTTCCAAAACATCTAAACTCAGCTTACTGCTGACAGTTTGACCGTCAATAAAAGTAGTTGAACTGCTACTATCTCCCTGCCAATTAGAGGGACCTAAATCATCAAAAGCATGGGGAGGCATGACCGGGTTATAGGGAAGGTGTGGTTGATTAATCGGTTGAGGATTGCGGTTAATTGGCTGAGAATTAACCGTGCGGAATTGGTTATATTCTTCCACCAAGCGTAGTTTCTGGATTTGCTGCTGTTCTTCTACCATAGCACGCCCAGACTCGATCAGGTGTTGAAGACTAAAATCAGGCTGAGGAAGTTCGGGGGGTTTGTCGACACTATTAACTAGGCGGCGCGAGATTTTATCTAAGCCTTGATGATAGATAAACTCGCGGATTTGTTCGTCATAAATACGCGATCGCATAGCACTAAAGAAATCAATCGCCTGTCCGGTAAAATCATCAACCAATTTGATAATCTGACTATCCGAGAGTGAATCATCAGCAAAAATTCCCCGCACAATAGCAATGCGATCCTCCCGGCTAGGTTCCCAATAAAACTTATCCATCCGACCATCGCGAATTAAAGGGGCGTAGAGGGTAGAGAAATCATTTCCCGTTATAATAATCGGAATCCGATGTAATGGGGTTTCATCATAACTTCCGGGTAATTGCACATTAGTAGGATTGTCGGCAATATTCATTAGTGTAGCATTAACTAATTGAGTGTTAACCGTGTATTGAGTTCCTGAGTCAAACCTGCCAGCCCCGGCATCAAAATCATTAATAAAAATGGCGCACATTTGACCTTTTACCCGCACCTGTTCGGCCGCTTCCCGATACCGTAGCCGTAGCAGTCGGGAGGGATCTCCGGCATCAGGACTTTCTAATTCTCCCCCAGAAATCATCACGGGTTCAATTCCCATGGTCTTAAAGACAAGTTCACATTGGAAGGTTTTGCCTTCTCCCTTGCGTCCGTGTATTCCTAAAATTAGGGGAACTTTTATCCGGGGAATATCTAAAAAGTTTTTGGTAATATGGACGGAAACCTTATCAAGAAATCGAGGTGAAATGTAGTAAGACATAAATCTATTTTTGTGATAGTTATTAACCCAATTTTAGCGGGTTGGGTGCATCATAATCTCTCGCGAAAGGGCGGGTTGATTAATCTTCTGGCTCGTGGGGTCGGAACTAGCGCAGGGCTGCGATTCATATTATCGCCCTGATTCATTTAAGCTGAACATTCCTTAACATTGATTGACCATGCTCGGACTGTAACTATAACAATACCATCATTGCTGACAGTAAAGGAGGAATCCCTCAAAGCACGTAACATTATATTACGTGCGCCATTCGCATCTCTAGGTGTTTGACTACCACAGTGGGGACACTTATGTATCTTCGCACCACCTAGTTGGGCGTGGCGATGTCCACACGCTCCACAGGTTTTAGATGTGTGACTTTCGCCCACATCAAGCACCACGCAACCACGCTTTGCTGCTTGATGTTTCAGAATTAACTTAAATCGATAATGAGCCCAAGTCAGCATACTTCTGACTGTTTTAGATCTAATTTTTCTTCTTGACTTGGCTACCATTTGGGAGGACTCGAAGCGAGGAAGAAAAATTAATCCATAGTTATTAGTCAGATAATGAGCTGTTTTTTTGTGTACTTCATCAATTAAGTTCCGAATCTTTTCTCGAATCCGATTAGCCGCTTTTCTCATTGAACGGCGTTGTTTAGCACTTACCTTAGTTGAACGGCTAATTAAATTATATTCGTGTTGACATAATCTCACGATTCGTCCCATGTCACCATTGCCAATTTCAATGACTTTATCGCCGTCATATCCGGTCAAAAAAGTTCTGACACCAGGATCTAAGGCAATTATTTTTGGGGAAGATGTATGCGTTGCGATTACGGGTTCAGGGAAAATAGCAAACCATAGGCCGCGCCGATAAACTAATTGAGTGCCGTACTCACATCTGACTGGTACTGGTTCACTTGCCTTAAACGATAGTGTTTTTGTTAACTTGCTGTACCATGTTCCTTTGGTGAAGTTATAGCACAAGACAGAACACTTAGGACGTATAATGGAGAGGACGAGATGACTAAGAAGACCCAAAATGCCAGCCCCCTATAGTTACGACCTCAGACAAAAAGTTATTGATGCCATTGAACTAGACGGTATGCCCAAAACAGAAGCCAGTCAAGTTTTCCATGTCAGCAGGAACACCATTAATCTCTGGCTGCAAAGAAAAGCACAGACCGGAGACTTCCTCCCTAAACCTAATCACCCACCTGGCAAT
>NZ_JARPLU010000317.1:0-2726 GCF_032349615.1 Limnospira sp. PMC 1279.21
TTGGGATTGGAGTTGAGATGCGATCGCTTCTATCTGCGATTCTAGCCGTGATTGGGATTGAGATGCGATCGCTTCATTCTGGGATTGGAGTTGAGATGCGATCGCTTCTATCTGAGATTCTAGCCGTGATTGAGTAGTGGTAAAACCGTCAATTTTCCGGGTGGTCTCATCTAACTGAGATTGCAGGTGAGAGACCATCAACTGTGCGGACTCTACCTGAGACTGAGACAATTGCCAAACCCGCTTGGCGGCGGCAATGCGTTTTTTCTCCTTCTCCAAAAACCCGGAGGGTATCCCACCAATCACAGGGGGATAGGGTGTCAGGTCATAACCACACACCGAACAGGTTTCCACCTCATTTGGTGTATATTCCGTTTCACAAACGGGACATTTCGCCATGATTCTCAACCCCGATAAGACGTAGAAACCGTGGAATGGTGACACTCATTACAAGTATAGCTATAGTGGGTGGCATTATTCGATCTATTATAACTCGCGAATGCCACTCGCTGTCAATACTTCATCGACGGTTAATTCCAACTCTGGGAAAGTGGGGGAAAAAATGCGATCGCTCCCGGAAAACAAACTGCCTTTAAATCTCTTAGTGGTTGATGCGAAAAAAGCGGAGGTTAAACAATGGATACCATAACTCACGATCGCGAAATTGTCAAACAAGTTATCTGTGAATATGCACAACTGCGTCCATCTCATGGCGAGATTCGATTGGATACGGTATTTGATGATAAACAAGAACATTATGCACTGATGCAAGTGGGTTGGGATCGAGGTAGACGAGTCCGAGTAAATCTCATCTATATTGTTTTGCGTGAAGGAAAAGTTGTGATTGAATATGATGGGATGGAAGCGGGAATTACTCAAGATTTGATTGAAAAAGGCATTCCTGAAAACCGCATTATTTTGGGGTTCTTGGAAGAATCTAATGCGGGGCGGGTATGATATGATTTTCTATATTATAACTCGCGAATGCCACTCGCTGTCAATACTTCATCGACGGTTAATTCCAACTCTGGGAAAGTGGGGGAAAAAATGCGATCGCTCCGGGAAAAGGAATGATAAAATTATGCGATCGCATAGCCGGTATGTTCCCGAACCTGGGGAGGATGAAAGGCGAGGACAATGCAATCTTTGGGAACACCAGCGGCAACGAGTTCCTCGGTGATGCCATCTTCTATGCCATCGTAATGAATCCAAATTTTGGCATCGCGAATCTCGGCATGAACGATGCAACCGTGAACCCGACGATTATTTTCCCAGCCTTCGTGTACCAGCATAAAATGGTTGCCGTCCCGACTGACAATCAGGTAAGTCTTTACATCACCATATCGATAGGGAATATCGGCATAATCTTGGATAATTTTTTCCAGTAAATTCCGCCAATCATCTATAGGTTTAATTGTGGTTGCCATTGCAGGATTTCCTCACTATTTGGGTCAAAAACAATCATCCGAAAATATGGTTCTTCTAAAAGCAGTTGTCCGGCTTCTTCTTGAAATAAAGTATCGAAGGTGTTCCGGCTAACCGCTAGATATAAACTGCGATCTGATTCTTTTTTTTGAAGTGCTCTGGCGTACAGAAAGAACTGTCCCCAGGCATTTTCCAGATCTTTGATTGGAGAAGGACTCAAAAAACTTTTAATTTCGACAGCGATTTTTTCATGATCTCGTTCGGCAGCAATTAGTTTTTCAGCCCCCAAATCGATAAACGTCGAGCGTTCCCCGATCTTTAGAATCAGGGGATCATCAGTGATTGTCCAACCATCTTTCATCAGAGCAATACAAACAGTATCATGATAAACATCTTTGGCGGGCATTAAATGCGTCCCATTTATATTAAATTTATGTCGGATAGCGACGGCGATCAATGTGATTTGGGTGAGCTATGATATGATTTTCTATATTATAACTCGCGAATGCCACTCGCTGTCAATACTTCATCGACGGTTAATTCCAACTCTGGGAAAGTGGGGGAAAAAATGCGATCGCTCCCGGAAAATGACCGCAGTTGATACTCGCCTTCAACCAACCGATAAACCAAAATCTGCGGCTGCTTGGGATTGCCTAAAAATGCACGAGATGCGATCGCTAAATAATCCACAATCCAATATTCTGCAATTCCCAACCGCTGATACTCCTCCCGCTTGTCAATATAATCATCCTCCCAGTTGGTGGAAACTACCTCCACGGCTAATTCAATGGGTTCGGTCAAGGCTCCATAAGTCCGCACGTTGCGATTCCAAACCTCAGCTTTCACTACCGCCACATCAGGATTTCGCCCCCTTTCTTCCCCCTCCTGGGTCACGGTTTTGACGATGATATCTTTATCGATAATATAGTCTAAATTCAGCCGTTCACTTTCCCGGTCAAAACGACGAACCAAAAACCGAGCGATATTTTTATGGGCGCGGGTTGGTTCCACTTTCACCAATTCTCCATTAACTAATTCATACCTCCCTGAACCGTCGGGATACTGTTCTAAAAAATCGGCAAATGTCAATTTTGGGGATGATGTTATTATCATATAATATTCCTCCTTCGTAGGGTGGGTTGAGTGCGTAACCCACCGCCAGCCAATTGAGAGCATAAACGGTGTTGACATTTCATTAACATTGTAATGGTCAACGGTGTTGACATTTCATTAACGCACCCTACTCCTAAAAAATCGGCAAATGTCAATTTTGGGGATGATGTTATTATCATATAATATTC
>NZ_JARPLU010000318.1:0-2694 GCF_032349615.1 Limnospira sp. PMC 1279.21
ATGCCATGGATTCCGTTCTCAAAGCTGCGTCCTAACCACCTTGACTAATGCTATATTTCGGGCATTTCAGCCCTATTTCATACCCGAACGTCTCGCACCCGCATCTAACACGAAGTATTCACCTTTGTTAATACTTGAGTAAATTCGTGCTATTGCATCTTGAGCCGACCTGCCAGGTCTAAACCCATAGCTTGTGCCCTCAAATCTTGATTCCCATTCGGGCTCAAGTGCCGACTTGACCAAGGCTTGCCTTGCTCTATCTTGGATAGTGGGTATTCCCATTCCCGCTTTTTTCATCCCTTCCAGGTTTTGGAATCCACACCCGTCGCAGTGGTTTGGCTTTGAGATTTCCCTTAATGCTCTCAACCAGTTCAAACCTTTGCCTTGGAGAGATTGCTCTTACTCCATCGACTCCAGCCGTTTTCTTGCCTTGATTATCTTGGGTTACTCGCCGTACTGCTAAGAGTCGGGCATAATATGATTTCACCAATAGACGTTGCAACCTTCGTGCCTTTGCGTCCTGTCCCGATTTAGCTGCTTGAAATATCCTCTTTTGGAGTTTGAAAACTTTTCGCTGGACTTTCGCCCATGGAATTGCTTTCCATGCGTTTTTCGTAGTCTTGATTGGTTTGGGTTTACCAAAGCCTTTCTTTAAACTCGCCTGCGCCATTTGTGCTCCTACTAGACTCTATTCTTTACAATCAAACCGTGACCCGTCTGCATATCCTTATCATTACAGTAAGGCGTTGGCTTCTGGTCACATCTCACCCCCTAATAGGCTTACGCTTACACTTTTCACTACTGACTTTCTCGACCAGATTATCAGAGCCTAAAAGGGGTTAAAACGTTCCGTTTATATGGGCATTCCATCTTTAGATTTGTCCTATCCATCGGGGTATCTTTAAAGGTCTGTGTAGGTGTCCTATAGAAAACCCTACTTTTCCCCTTACTCTTTTGAGCGCAGCGTATCAACCTATTTCGCTGCTTATTAGTTACGGTGGTTCAAGCCAGACATTCGGTTTCCCTAATCATAGATAGTTGGCAGTGGTCTCGATTCTGGTGTTAGGTTACACCTCGGAGCCTTCCGTTCCCCGCTTCGGTCTTGGTATTGTGAGTCCCAAAACCGGGGGTGGCTATCGCCGTTACCCTCACCTCTGTTTCGTACTTTCCATTATGTTAAGAATTATTACGATTTGTTACAGAGTGTATTGACCTTGGGTTCCCTGCCTTTATTTGGTATCCTAAGATACAAATCGTCGGGACATATAAACAGTTATGGGATGGTCAGGGGTGTGAATCCCTTATATTCCACCCAGGGGTGGAAGTCCCACTAGGAGGTTATTTCAGGCATCGCAGCCTTATTTGACTCCTAAACGAATCACACGTATATTTCTATACTAACGTCGGGACATATAAACAGTTATGAGGATGGTCAGGAGTGCGCTCCTTATATTCAACCAAGGGGTTGAAATCCTCACCAGGCAGTTATTTCGGGCATTGCAGCCCTATTTGATGCCTGAACGTCTCGCACCGCTACTTACTCTTTACGGCGGTTCAAGCCAGACATTCGGTTTCCCTAATCATGGATGGTTGGCAGTGGTCTCGGTTCTGGTGTTGGGTTACACCTTGGAGCCTTCCGTTCCCCGCTTCAATCTGACGGGTTGTGAGTCCTAAAACTGGGGGTGGCTATCGCCGTTATCCTCACCTTTTGTCGTAACTTTTCCGTTATGTTAAGAATTGTTACGTTTTGTTACAAAGTATGTTGAGCTTGGAGTCCCTGCCTTGATTTGGTATCGTGTGATACAAATATTCGGGACATATAAACAGTTATGGGGATGTTCAGGAGTGCGTTCCTTATATTCAATCAAGGGGTTGAAGTCCCCACCAGGCGGTTATTTCGGGTGTTTCAACCCTATTTCATGCTTGAACGTCTCGCACGGATTACCAGAGCATACCACAAAGGGAACACAGTTTCCGTGGCCGCGCTCAAGGCTGCCAGGAATGCCACCTCCAGAAAGCTGCCTGAGACTTTGTTTAAGGCTCTCTGGGATATGCGATAATCCTACTTTAAAGGTTTCCTTATAAAGGCCCCGCTGATTTGTTGGTCAAGCGGGGCTTTTTACTGTTGAAAGTTTGAGTGTAGGATAGAAATTATCGTGCGAGACGTTCAGGCATGAAATAAGGTTGCAATACCTGAAATAACCGCCTGGTGCGGATTTCAACCCCTCGGTTGAACATAAGGATAGCACACCTGCCCATCCCCATAACTGTTTATATGTCCCGACGCTTGGAGAAATCTAAGTAAGGCAGGGAACTCAAGGTCATAAACAAACTGAGAAATCAGGGAGTAGAGAGTAACGGCGATAGCCACCCCCAGTTTTGGGAATCATAACCTCAGGATTGAAGCGGGGAACGGAAGGCGTGAGGGAAAACCTATTCCCAATAATACGACCACTGCCAACCATCCATGACTAAGGAAATCTGAATGTTCCGACTTGAACCATCGTAAGTATTCAGTAGCGAAACAGGTTGACACGCTGCGCTCAAAAGAGCAAGGGGAAAAGTAGGGTTTTGTTAATAACACCTACACAGACTTTTAAAAAGTACCCCGGTGGATAGGACAAGTCTAAAGATGGAAAGCCCATATAAACGGAACGTTGTAACCCCTTTTAGGCTCTGATAATCTGGTCGAGA
>NZ_JARPLU010000319.1:0-2673 GCF_032349615.1 Limnospira sp. PMC 1279.21
CTTAGTCATCTCGTCCTCTCCATTATACGTCCTAACTTTCCTGTCTGGTGCTATAGGTTGAGGGAGGAAGTCTCCGGTCTGTGCTTTTCTTGGCAGCCAGAGATTAATGGTGTTCCGGCTGACATGGAAAAGTTGACTGGCTTATGTTTTGGGCATACCGTCTAGTTCAATTGCATTAATAACTTTTTGTCTGAGGTCGTAACTATAGGGGGCTGGCATTTTGGGTCTTCTTAGTCATCTCGTCCTCTCCATTATACGTCCTAACTTTCCTGTCTGGTGCTATAGTAACCCAGTACACTCTAACAGACTGAGCCTCTGGGGATTTTGGTAGGCAATCGTAGGGGGTTGTCGCGATCGCACCCCCACCCGGTTTCTGTTCGCGATGGGTCCCCCTCTCGATTGCCCGGACAACAAACTGATGCCAGGTCGATCACGCCTCTTTACTTCCGGTAAAACTGCTACGAGTGTCAGCCTGCCCAGATTGCACTTGAGTAGCCCCCAACCCGCACAACTGCCGGAATCGTCGCATGGCTTTAGACTTGGGAAGGCATTTAAACATCTCATCAAAGGGTACGATCCGAGTGAGCAGCCAGCCTCGTTCGCGGGAACCAAAACCGAACTTATCAAACACCCGGTGGTAACAATCAAATTCTGGAAGGTTCAGGTAGCCGAGCATCTCCTGCTCTACCATTGCCTCCGACTGATGCCACATACAAATCTGTTGGGCTAGTCGGGCAGTCACTACACTAATGCCAGTCCCTTCACCCGCCGCGATCGCTTTCGCGTATTCATTGTCAAACTTGGTTTTAACCCCTTTGGGAATTTCCCAACTACCTTGGGAAGTCCAGCCACAAGCCCAACCCCACCAAGCTGGCAGTTTGTCCGGATCTAGGCTCCCAGCTTCTCTTTTTACTTGAACTTTAGCCCTAGCTGGGAATTCATAGACCAGCCGCGACTTGGCTTGGTTTATGACTTGAGTGCGGCGCTTGGTAAAGGACTGAATATCTCTCAGGCATTGCTCAATTTTGGCAACCGCTGGCGGCCGCTCCCGTACCCAATACCTGCGATCATAATTGGTTTGGTAGTGCTGAAAGTAAGTAATCACCATGATGAGGGCATCATAGGGGTCAGATTTGTTGGAAGTTCCCCCATAGCTTTTCCGACTGTCCTTGATCATGGTTTGATCCGCTTTCAAGACTGGGATTCCTTCCCGATGGAGAGAGTCAATCCAGAACCTGCTATAAGTTCCAGTCGGCTCTAATACCACGACAGACGGCTCCAAAGATACCAGAAACTGGATAGACTTCGCGTTCGCTTCCAGTTTTCGGTGGCACTCAGCAAATGCTGGGGAGTCGAAAAAATCCCGCACGGCACCGGTTGGCATCGATTCCAGCCACACGGCATCGCACCACGACGAACTAACGTCAAGGCCTACTATTAAACTATTCATTTTTCCTGTTAAGTATGGTGGAAAATCACTCCCAAGAAGCTGTTACGGCTTTCGCCCATTCTATCCGGGGGAGTAAACTCGCTTCGACTGCTGGGGTTGGAACCCAGCTAGAAATGATTGCTGACTTCTGCCCCCAGTAAAAACTTGGGGAGGTTTCCCTCCCGTTTCCAGGTGGGGGGCTAGTCATCAATGCGGAGGGAATCACCCGGTTATCCGCGACTTCCCCCCAGCGGCGGGAGGAAGTTTCGTCCTTTACCGGTCAGGACTCATCAGGCGGTGAAATCTAGATCTTCTAATTCAGCGAGTGCATCCTCCAAAGCTACATAAATTCGGCCATGGCAGTATTCAAGGTGTTTTGCGTAAGCCTCCGGCTCATTGATTAAGGAAGTGTTAGACGCAAAATCGATAACTGTTAAATTGATAATGGTGTTCTCAATCTTTGCTTTAGTGTGAACTAAACAGTCCATAAGCGAGTTTACATTGACTACTAAGTGGACCCATGAGGAAGGGGAATGTTTATCCTCATTGTCGGTAAGATTCTCGCTGTAGTTGTTGGCTTCTACTTTCACAGCCCGTGCTAACTGTTCCAAGTAGTTGCTGATGTTTTCCCTGGTTAAGGGTTCGTTGGGATTCTGGACTTGGGCTTTTAACCACAGAGAGGAAACCTGTACGCTAATATTTTCAATGGACTTTAAGACTTCCTCTTTTAGCTGTTTGGTGTATTGGGTTTGTGGGTTTCGCTGGTTTGTGCTATTCATCATCAGAGCCTCCAATTTTTTCAATGAGTTGGGGAATGAGTTTTCCGGCTTCCTGGGTGTTGGTAACAAATTTCTCTAGTTTGTTGAGAAATTGCTTTTGGGCGTAAGGTTTAGTGAGTTTGTCGCTAAAGCAGTAGCTAAAAATCTGGTCGATGTCATAGTAAAGTTTCCTCACCATGTAGCTGATATCTAAGATTTCTTCCTTAAACCCTGGCAGTCGCCTCAATTGTTCGTCCAGATGGTCGCGGTCATTGGTCACAATTTTTTAGCCTCCTTTAATCCTTGAGTGGTTAGGTCTTTGATTAGTTGTAGATAACCAATCACTTCGGCTAGATGTTCTGGCTTTTCCCTCGAAAAACCATCAAGGCGAACATTAATCCTCTCGGCGTAATCTTCAATGCTGGCGGCGATACAGCCTTTATCTCAATCATTAAGCACATTAACAACACTTGGTAAACCAGTTAG
>NZ_JARPLU010000032.1:0-17821 GCF_032349615.1 Limnospira sp. PMC 1279.21
TCGGTGTTTTCTGCCATAGGTTGACCGTCGCTTTCGGGGTAGATAATTGGGGTTTGGGGAGTGGTTTTAATCTCGGTTACCATGTCGCCTCCTTTGAGTGGGTTGGCTAAAATCAGATGTGGAAATTTAGGATTAATATGTTGACTATTTGGAGGTTGATATGCTAGTATCACTATGATGATGTCTGCCCTAATTAGATTATAGGGGTTGAGGTCTTGGACTGTACCGATGAGTATTAGGCGACGGTGAATCGGTAAAATTGTCTAGGGAAAGAATGGGAAACACCCAGATAAACCCAGATAAGAAGGGATATAGGGAAGTCGGAGGAAGCAACTGTAAGATTGTGTAGAAATGCGATCGCATTTGTAAATCTGATGACGATCGCATTATTGAAGTCCGGTAAAATCCATGGCTAAATTAGAGACAAGGGATAATTCCTTGTCTCCAAAAATCAACTACTTAGCCGTTAGTAGTGGCATATTCAGGAAGCCGACGCAGACGTTCTTCGCCAGTGAGAACTTTTACCTGTCCATCATCATCCAAGTCTACCAAAGCCTGATCACCCGGTTTAAGTGTACCGGATAGCATGGTTTCCGCTAGGACATCTTCTAACAGATTCATAATCGCACGACGGAGGGGACGAGCGCCATAATTAGGATCATATCCCACCTCAACAATATGATCTTTAAAGCGATCGCTAACTTCCAGGACAATCTCCTTATCCCGCAAGCGAGCAAACACTTCCTCCAACAGGATATCAGCAATCTGTTTAACCTCATCTTTGGTCAACTTACGGAAAACAATAATCTCATCGAGACGGTTAATAAACTCCGGTCGGAAATACTGTTTCAACTCCTCATTAACCAAATTGCGAATCCGAGTATATTGAGCCTCTTCCTGTGATTGCTCAAACTCAAAACCCAGACCGCCGCCACCCTTTTCTATCACCTTCGAGCCGATATTGGAAGTCATGATAATCAGAGTATTTTTGAAACTGACCGTGCGACCTTTAGCATCAGTCAACCGTCCATCCTCCAAAATCTGCAATAGCATATTAAAGACATCGGGGTGAGCCTTTTCGATTTCGTCAAACAGAATCACCGTATAGGGACGACGACGCACCGCCTCCGTCAGTTGTCCACCCTCATCATAGCCGACAAAACCGGGAGGGGAACCAATCAGCTTAGAAACTGTGTGGCGTTCCATAAACTCCGACATATCCAAACGGATCATCGCTTCCATGGAACCAAAGAAGTAATAAGCCAAAGCCTTGGTTAGTTCGGTTTTTCCCACCCCGGTCGGACCGGAAAAGATAAAGCTGGCGATCGGTCGGTTGGGGTTTTTCAGTCCCACCCTGGCGCGACGAATAGCGCGGGAAACGGCGCTCACAGCCTCATGTTGACCTATCAGGCGCTGATGTAGGGTATCTTCCATGTGCATCAGTTTATAGGACTCAGATTCAGTCATTTTAGTGACGGGAATTCCTGTCCAGGCTGAGAGGACATCGGCGATATCTTCTTCGGTAACAATTAAGTTAGTTTTGATGCTGGTTTCCACTTGGGAAGCGGCTTCAATTTGGTCTTTGCATTTCAATTCACGATCGCGCAATTCTCCAGCCTTATCGAAATCCTGAACTTGAACAGCGACATCTTTTTGTTTAACAATGTCGGACAGTTCCACTTTCAGATCTCGCACTTCTGGGGGTAACTTAGAGTGCATCACCCTCACCCGCGAGCCAGCTTCATCAATTAAATCGATCGCCTTATCAGGAAGAAAGCGATCGCTAATATAGCGGTGAGATAGTTTCGCCGCCGCCAAAACCGCCTCATCAGAAATAGTCAAGCGGTGGTGTTGTTCATAAGCCGATCGCAACCCAAATAGAATCTCGATAGTTTCCTCAACGCTAGGTTCTCCCACCATTACCGGCTGAAATCGGCGTTCTAAGGCGGCATCACGCTCAATATACTTCCGGTATTCATCCAGAGTCGTTGCGCCGATACACTGCAATTCTCCCCTTGCTAAAGCCGGTTTGAGCATATTAGCCGCATCCATAGTTCCCTCAATGGCTCCCGCTCCCACCAGGGTATGGATTTCGTCAATTAATAGGATAATATTGCCATTAGCCTTAATTTCCTGAACAATTTTTTTGAGTCGTTCTTCAAACTCTCCCCGGAAACGGGTTCCCGCCACCAGAGTTCCCATTTCCAGGCTCACCACTTGGCGATTTTCCAGAAGTTCCGGCACATTTCCATTAATAATACGTTGAGCGAGTCCTTCTGCGATCGCTGTTTTACCAACCCCCGGTTCACCAATTAGCACCGGGTTGTTTTTGGTACGGCGACCGAGTATTTGAATCACCCGTTCTATTTCGCGATCGCGTCCTACAATAGGATCTAGCTTTCCTTGAGCTGCCAACTGAGTCAAGTTAGTAGAAAACTCATCAAGGGTCGCCGTTTTACGACTCTGACTGCGGGAGTTTCCCCCGGCTGAGGCGGGGACTTCCTCCCCTAAATTTTTAATCAATTCTGTCCGCAATTGTCGGCGCTCAATACCGAAGTTTTCCAGAACCTTGGCTGCTACGCCTTCTTCATCTTGCAACAGGCCTAGCAATATATGTTCTGGCGCAATATAATTATTGCCTAACTGCCTAGCCTCTTTCATCGCCGACTCAAAGACCCTCTTGGCGCGAGGCGTAAACGGAATTTCTGGTGGCATAAAACCAGAACCGCGCCCAATAATAGATTCTATCTCACGGCGGGTATTATCCAAGTTTAGGTTTTGGTCTGAGAGTACCTTGGCGGCGATACTGGTTCCTTCTCCAATAATACCCAGTAGCAGTTGTTCAGTACCGACGAAGTTATGTCCCAAACGTCGCGCCTCTTCCTGAGACAGCATCACGGCCTTGATCGCTTGATCTGAAAAATATTCAAACATTTGTGCTTTTCCCGTCCAGCTATTGTACTTAGCTAACCCTGGGGTGTGCTTTTGATCCGTGCAGGAGGAACATCACACCACCAAGATTTGTAAACTTTTGTGTATTTTGCCTATCCCTACTCTATCGCTACTCTAGCAATAATGCAGTAAGGATAGCCGTAATTTTGCTGAAACGGGGACTAGGGGCTAGGGACAGGGTTTATCAACCCGTCCCCAATTTTTAGACCCTACTCAGCCAAGAACTTGACCGTGGCAAATAATTGCTAACAGATCAACCAGGTTTCTTGGTGGCGGTTGATGTCAAATTAACCGCCTAATTATCAATTATCCTTACTCAATTATCATGCTCAAATACCATGATACCTGAACCTGATGCGTTTTGGAAGGTCATCACCAAATTATTACCATTTACCCGAAACTCTTGCACGCCTTCTAAAGCCTGAATAAACTCTGATTCCTGAGTCATTAACTCTGGTTCACAAGCCATGGAAGTTGAGGCTAAGGTGTTAATTTCTAGTTGCTGTTCTTTGACCTCATAACCACCGATTAAACGATTACAGCCACCAGTTCCAGAAATGCTATTTTCGGCAAACTCTAGGGTGACTTTGCTATCAGCGACTAAATCAATCATGGAGTCAGATTTTGTCCAAAACAACAACCGCCACGGCTTATTTAACATGGAGTTAACACTAGGTTCATCATACTTGCTAAACACCATAAAACCCGACCCCGAATCATTTTGGTAATTCATGATTAAATTATCACCATTGACCCGAAATTCTTGCACACCTTCTAAGGCTTTAACAAATTGGAACTCTTGGCTCATTAAGGCTTCTTCGCAAGCCATTCTCGTGCTACCTACGGCACTTATTTCTAGGCGATTATCATGGACTTTATGGCCTGCCATTAAACGATTACATCCCGCCGAACCACTAATTCCATTTTGGTCAAAAGCTAGGGTGATTTCACTACCAGCAACCACATCAACTAACCTATCAGCTTGACTCCAAAATGAGAGTTTCCAGCTACTATCTGCAATGGGGTGATTCATAGCCATGTATTGTTCAGAAATATTTTGATAAACTACTGACCCAGACTGGGCTATACCTTGACTAGCAAACCATACCGGAGAAGCGATCGCACAAGTAGCTACCACCAGCAAACCTTTCCATTGACTTAGTTTTAACATCTTTTTTCACTCCAAGCAACCATCTTAGTATAGCAACTATTGTGGGTTTATTACCCACTTTCTCAAATCACACCAACCGTAAATTAGGCATCATCGAACACCGGGAATTGTTCGGATGACATATCTGCCTGCTGTCAGTTTTCTTAATTTTTTCCATCCATCTTGATGATCAGACAAAACTTGACATCTGCCCTCACCATTTTAGGTAATGCGATCGGGTGAGCCAAATAGTGAACAGTATGACCAGGCCCCTCGACCTGTCTTAATGGGGTGTAACTTTAGGAATTGTGGTGAATGGTGGTTAATTCAAAAGTTGAGCCAATAGGCGAGGCATAGGTAAAATAATTGTTAGTAAAACGCCTAAAGTCATCAATCCGATGATATCTCGGACATCATCAACTTCACTAACATCATTAAGGGCTGGTTCATCATTAAGGGGTAAAAAGAATAGCAGGATGGCTAAAATCATAAATTCCGACTGAATTAAAGCCACGAATAACATCAAAAAGCGGGTAATTTGACCAATAATTAGACTGAGGCGCTGACCAAACATAGCATGGACCATGTGGCCTCCATCTAATTGACCAATAGGGAGTAAATTAAAAGCGGAAACTACCAAGCCTATATATCCAGCGATCGCCACCGGGTGCAAACTGATAGCCATATCCCGGCTTAAAGCATCTCCTAAAGCCAGTTTTGCCAAGATAGCCAAAAACATCGAAAACCTAGGATTGAGGGCATTGAAGGTCAAAATTCCCGACTGATCAGGCACAATATCGACGACTTCCGAATGAGCAAATCCCCAGAATAATAAAGGAATAGTCACCAGTAAACCAGCCCAGGGACCAGCCACACTGACATCAAATAAAGCGCGGCGGTGGGGATATGGCGATCGCGTTTGAATAAAAGCGCCAAAAGTTCCCAGAAAAAAGGGAACTGGAATAAAATAGGGAGGGGTTACCTGAATCTGATGGTGTCTAGCGGTCAAGTAGTGGCATAACTCATGAACCCCCAAAATCGCCATTAAAGCGACAGCATAGGGAAACCCCGTCAACAATAGGGAAGGATCATCCTGCCAATCCTGATTTGATATTCCCATAATTGTGCTTCCCGCGACAGTAGTGGTAAACAGAGTAATCACCATTAGCGCCAAGGCTAACAGAGGCTGACTCAGCAGGTCTTGATCAGATTTGGGAGGAGCGTCGGGGTGACGTTGGGGATTAGGGACAAGGGCGAATAGGGGTTTATCAGATAAGTCTCGTTGGAATATTACCAAAAAGCGATCGCCAAAATTTGCCTCAATTTTCTCTCTTACGGTTTGATAAGCTATATCAGGTTGCGATCGCAATTGACCCCGACAAATCACCGCCTGGGGTCGATATTCCACATCATGCAACGGAAACACCGACCAAGGGAAACAAGCCCTTAATTTAGTCTCCTCACTCTGGCTGATAGGTGACACAGGTTCTGGAGTTTTGGTAGTTTCTGAGACAGAAGAATCTGTTTCACTTCCGGCATCTTCTGGGGTAGGATACTGGCGGCCAATATGCACCAAAACCCAATATAGACAAGGACAGACAATAAATGGAATAATCACCAGTAAAGCCGGAATCGGGGTCTGTTTGCCATAAATTATCACCCAGCCAGTCCAGATGAAAGCAGGTGCCATCATCACCAACCACAAGATCCACACGGGAGTCCTGGTAATGCGGGTGACACTTTGACGCAAAACCAAATAAGTGACAAGTCCTAGAATTAGTAGCAATAAAAGCATAATGATATTTTGATCGCAGGGAACACCGTAACCGGGAATCAGGGAAACCACAAAAAAGGATCTGGTATAGTTTACCGATAACTCGTTGAGATTCAAAAATGGCCCATAGGAACACCAGTGGAAACAGCGTAATGGCCCAGCAGCAGTCTACAACCAAACCACCGAAACCTATTTTTGAAACAATTTATGGATTTTCACCAAACCGAGATACTCTGGGTGGGACAGCTTACTTCATTGTAGAAAACTCAGGTAATATCTTGATCGATTCTCCGCCTTGGACAGAAACTGAACAAGAGTTTATCCAGCAACAGGGGGGGCTAAAGTGGTTAGTGATCACCCATCGCGGCGGTATGGGTAAAGCTAGGGAAATTCAGAAAGCTACTGACTGTCAAATTTTGTGTCAGGAACAGGAAGCCTATCTGTTACCAGAAGCTGAGGTCATATCTTTTGAAAGGGAATTTTCCCTAACTCCAGAGATTATGGTGATTTGGACTCCTGGACATTCTCCCGGTTCCTCCTGTGTTTATACTTCCCAGTATGGCGGGATCTTGTTTTCCGGTCGCCATTTGTTACCTGATGCTAAGGGTAAGCCAGTCCCCCTACGAACTGCTAAAACTTTTCACTGGTCGAGACAAGTTCGCAGTGTGCAGGTCCTATTGGATAGATTTACACCGGAAACGTTACAATGGATTTGTCCTGGGGCTAGTATTGGCTTATTACGCGCCAAGTTGGCGATCGCTGACGGTTATCACCAAATCGCTGATAGCATGAGGCAATAGCTCACCTCAATTGTCCGTTGCCACTTGTGTGGCAAAATATTCTATAGCTGTTGCTAAATTTATCGCCAAATAACTATGACTTCTGCAACTACACTTTCCGATGCTCCTGATTTGACAGGTGATGATTACATTGTTATTGGTTTAGCCCACTGCTTTATTAAAGAAGATGGGGAAGTCCAACCGGTTACGATCGCCGAACCCATCCCCTCAGCCGCCTTAGAAGCGATTATCAAGGGTATTCCTACCTCCTATCAAATCGCCTCTGCTGTCACCCTGGGAACTTTACTCACCGATGAGTCTGTCACACTTCCTGAAGCCTTCAGCCCAGAAACTCAACTCTGTGACGACTTTAGAGAACGTACCATCGCCGCCGCGCGTACCTACAAACGCCGTGAGGTGGCTAAGTCTCATATTTCAGTCGGGACTACCTTCGAGAAATTGAACTTTTCCACCGAACGCAAACGCCTACTTAATTCTGAACGAATTGTTAGCGCGGAAGATAACGTTAAACAACACGCCTACACCCACCAAGTTCTCTAGTTAGACTTCAGCGGTATATATATTCTGAACTCCAAGCCGCCTTGGGGTTGGGAAACACAAGCCAGTTCACCACCATGCTTTTCAACTACTAGGTGATGGGCTATAGACAATCCTAGGGCGGTTGTTTGACCAAAAGTAGGCGCGGCTAATAATGGTTCAAATACCTGCTGAAATTCATCTGGGCTTAAACTTGGACCATTATCAGCTATGGAAATCATTACCCTTTTTCTGTCTTTCTCCTCCACTATGGTAGTGCTGACTGACAGGGTAGGATCAACCATGCGATCGCCTCCTACCATCGCCATTTCTAGCCGATCTATATGGTAGGTGATTAGATTCATAAATACCTGATTTAATTGTCCGGGATAACACTCGATTAACGGTAAATATCCATAGTCTTTGACTAATTTAATACTCCCTCGCCCTCCCTTAGCCTGTAGGCGATTTTGCAAAATCAGCAAGGTACTATCCAAGCCTTCATGAATATTCGCCTCCTTCATTTGGGATTCATCTAGACGGGTAAATACACGCAGCGATCGCACCACGTCCCTAATGCGTTCCGCCCCCACCTGCATAGATTCAAACATTTTGGGTAAATCTATCTTGATAAAATCAAGACCTATTTCCTCAATTTCTTCCTCAATTTCCTCCGGGGTTTCTGGATAATACTCGTTATATAAATCTACCAATCTCAGTAGATCCTCAATATACTTATATCCATGACCCAGATTACCAAAAATGAAATTAACCGGATTATTAATTTCGTGAGCAATTCCTGCTACTAATTGTCCCAGAGAAGACATCTTTTCAGTTTGCACTAATTGGGTTTGGGCGCGTTTTAACTGTACTAAAGCCGCTTCTAACTCGTTGCGGCGGCGAGTTTCCTGTTCCTCACTTAGTCGCAGCGCCATTTCCATATTACGGCGTTCGGTAATATCTAACCCGACAAATACCGCCGCCGCGCCCCGATGATATTTTTGAGCTACAATTAAATAGGTGCGTGGTTCACCCTTAACATTAGCAGTAATTTCCCGAGAACTTGTCCAGTTATTCCTATCAAAAAAAGCATAGACAAATTCATTAAATTCTGGGCTGGTTTGCAGAAAACCTACCTCTTTACCGATGAATTGATGGGTCGGTACACCATAAGCATTAGCTAGGTGTTGATTAACCCCTAAATATCTCAGGTCTGAACCTACCCAAGACACTAACCCTGGTACCGCATTTAAAACAGCTTCGAGTTGGTCGCGCGACTCGGTAATGACTGAGGAAGCCACTTGACGTTCGGAGATATCTCTGGCAAACCAACAGATTAACGGTAAGGTGGGAGAATGGCGATCGCCTGTTTGTATGGCAGTATTAACCTTAATATCAATATCTGAGGGTTTAACCTCTAAATAGTTAACATTGACTTCCACGGGACAAATTACGCCATGGCGACAACTATGGCGTGATTCAAAAGTCAGCGAACCTTTATGGCGAATATCCTCGCACTGGACAGACCAGATAGTTGGGGATAGGTCAGGATCAATATCGTAGATTTTCAGTTTTAGTAATTCCCCCCGGGAATAGCCTAATAACCTACAGGCAGTGTCATTAACATAGCATAACCTACCATCAAGGGTAATCCACAATACCGCATCCGCCGCCCTATCCATCGCCAATTGGGTCAGTTGTAGGGTATCCTTTAACTGTTTTGATGCGGTAATGGCTTCTAAGGACAGGATTAAACCAGCGATCGCCCCGGTTTCCGTTTTCCAAGGCCTGACAACCCATTTCACCCATTCTATGCTACCATCACTCAGGCTCAGACAGGTTTCTAATTCCCAACTGTCTAAGGTTCCTGCTAAAGATGCCTCCGCGTTCTCATGCCAACGATCTGGTAAGTTCGGAAATAGCTGATAATGGGATACACCCAGTAAATTGTCGGAAATTTGGCTATCACTATACTGGTCTTGCCAGTACTGGGATATAGCCACATAGCACATTTGGCGATCGACCATAGCGATCGCTGTCGGCATTGATGCCATCAGTTGATTAAATAGTATATCTCCTGATCTCCCTGGAACTGCTGCACTATACATAGAATTATAGCCACAATTATAGCCATTGCTAACTGATGCCGCCTCCTGGGATGAAAAAGATTGTGTGGGCTGGTTATTCACAATTCGCGATACTCCGGTTAATTGCATCTAGTCGGCACAGTTAGAAATTACAGGGGAACATTGGAGCGTTTCGGATCATTTATGTTCCATTTATTTATACGTTCCATGTCAATTATCATGGGGGGTCTCACCCTCCATTGTATTCTTGGTTACAGATTTTGTCTATATTCCTTATTGCTTGTAAACCCATGTCCCACAGTCCCATAGCCAGCGGACTGCGTAGGGTGCGTCAGAAGCCGACTCTCTCAATCCTAACCGGAAAATTTGGGCCTGACGCAGCACAGCGATCGCCATGGTGCGTCAGAAATCCATTTCCTCCCTTGATGATAATTATCCCTATCTGACGCTACGGGTTGACATCTATTTTCAATTATCATGAATTATCCCATATTTAATCTGTCTAACTGATGGTAATTAAACATGATTTTCTGGATTTTGGTGAATACATAACCTAATTCTATTTGGTCAATAGGTAGTAAATCCAGCACTTCTAAAACTCGTTGTAATCCTAAAATAATTTCTGCCCGTAAGTGTAGGGCGGGAAATCCGGGTAATAAATCCTGCGCCCCTTGTTTGATAGCCCAAAGACGTTCTGCTTGTGATACTTTTGGGGCGGTTTCATGAGTTAAAATAACTTCAACTTCGGGATAGTTTAAATCACACCAACGACAAAATTCATAGGGGCTTTCTTCTTGCCTGATAAAATACATGACATCAACTATACATAAATCTGGTAGCTGGTTTTCTCGAGCTTTTTTCTGCAAAAAGAACTTTAAATGTGATGATTTATGGTAGTTGTAAACTGATAGACCTTGAGAAGACAAGATTAAATTCCAAATCATTTGCTGTGGCTTCGAGATTTGAGCAACCAGCACAGTTTTCGGAGGGTTATTTATCATACAAAAACTCACTTTTTGTTAATCAAGCACAATCCTATCGGTCGAAATCAATCAACCTTCAGTAATAGCTTTTGATGGTTTTTGTAGAGACACCCTTAACTTAAACAACAAGAATCAGCAAATCTTGAAATCCGACTGACTAAAATTTAGACTGCGTGTTATGATCTATCAAATAGCCGTTTAAACTCCACCCCAACTGCTGATTATAGCACTGGGACTGGTAATCTTAATCTCAATCAACTAATTAGTTGCCAATGCCTGAATTTCATCAATTACTAAATTTGCCATCTATTTCTCGCAGACAAGCTATCAAGATTTTGGGAGTCAGTATAGCTGGTGGAATCCTAGGCTATTCCCGATTCAAAAAAACCCAACCTACGATCGCCCAAAAAGACTCAATTGCCCTTCCCTATACTTTAAACAACCCTAAAAAAGTTGTTGTAGTCGGTGCCGGATTAGCAGGTTTAGCCTGTGCCTACGAACTCAGCCAACGGGGGTTTGCAGTGACCTTATTGGAACGCGCGCCCCAACTCGGTGGCAAAATTGCCAGTTGGCCGATTCAGGTAGGAAACCAGACGTTTATGATGGAACATGGGTTCCACGGGTTTTTCCCCCAGTATTATAACCTCAACCGCATCATTGAGGAACTCCACATCAGAGATAATTTTTTATCTCTTAAATTCTACTCGGTAGTTCTGAGAAATAACACTTATGAGCCGGAAGTGTTTCGCCCCAATCATTCAGCCTTTCCCTGGAATATAGTAGATTTAGCGATCGCATCACCCAACCGACTCCGGTGGGGAATTAACCTCACCAAACGCCAACACTGGGAAGTTTTCCGAGAAATTGGTGGTTTCGCCATTCCCGACAGCTTTGAAAGACTCGATCAGATCTCCGTCAGCGACTGGGTAAAGGGAGAATTTCCCCAAGGTCTTTACGACCTGTACTTTCTCCCCTTCGCTAAGTCTAGCCTAAATGCGCCGGATTCTCTTAGCGCCGGAGAACTAATGCAGTTTTTCCATTTCTACTTTTTCGGGAACCCAGAAGGACTAGCCTTTAACGGGACCCGCGAAGATATGGGTAGCAGTCTCGTCCAACCCATAGCCGATGCAATTATTGCCAAAGGGGGTAAAATTATCACCGGAGGGGTAGTTTCTGAGGTGAAATGGCGAGATGGAAAAATTGACTCCCTCACCTACACCACCGGAGACCGTCATGGGTCAGCACCTTTTTGGGTAAATCGTCATGTCAGTTTAGGAAACACTGGGGAATATTTTGGCGCTGCGGATGAAGTTTATGCTGTTAACCCCGATAAAACGGAAGCGATTTCCCTCACCTGTACTCACCAAGGTTGTACTGTGAATCAGGAGTCTGATGGACGTTTTTACTGTCCCTGTCATGGCGCTATTTATGATCAACAAGGTCGGGTGATTTCGGGTCCGACTCAACAGGATTTACCCCGATTTAAGGTTCTCAAATATGACACTACTCGCCTACAGTTAATTGCTCAAACCAACAAACCCCCCAAAGGTAGGGGGGATAATAGGGAGCTAAAACAGGAGGTAAGCTCGCACTACTCTAAAATGGCGGCTTCTCAACTTTCCGTTACATATGTTACACAATCGACGATTAGTTTAGCAGCAGACTATTACATATTTGCTACTGATGTTCCGGGGGTTAAATCTTTATTTTCCCTGTCTATAGGGGATGTTAACCGGAAGGTTCAACAACAAATCGAAAAATTGGCGATCGCTGACCCTTTTGCGGTGTGTCGATTCTGGTTTGACCGAGATTTCCCCTGGGAACATAGCGATTTTACCTCGGTATCGGGTTATAAATTAACCGATAGTATCACCCTATATCATCGCATTCAAGAAACTTATCAACAATGGCATCAACAAACGGGAGGAAGTGTGGTAGAACTGCACGCATACTGTTATAAAGAAGCGGATTTCCCTACTCAATCAGCGTTGCTAACCACCTTTGAAAAAGAACTATATGAAATCGTCCCTGAACTGCAAAACGCCACTCTATTACATCGAGAATTAGTCAATCAAAAGAACTTTTCTGGCTATCCACCGGGTAGTTATAGCGATCGCCCTTGCACTGATTCTGGTGTCCCTAATCTCCAATTTGCGGGAGATTGGGTAAAAATGCCTTTTCCCTGTGGTTTAATGGAAAGGGCGGTTAGTAGTGGCTTATTGGCGGCTAATGATATTATACACCAAGAAGGATTGCAAAGACGACCATTATTATCAGTCAATCCCAAAGGTATTTTCACGATTTGAACACGGGATAATTGACAGCTATTAATAACGGGTTGGGTGCGTCAGCAAAGGCTGTACAGCTTGTTCACCAGTCGCTTAATACATTGCCCTCACCCTAAATCTGGATCCCAGAGAGGGAGAGGGACTTTGAGAGGTGATCAGATGATTTCTGAACAGGCTGTAACTGACGCACCTGTGACTAACTAAATCAGAATTTAGTAAATAAAAATACCTCCAGTTGATTGAATATTAACAGTGCGTAACCCAGCTTGGTCGCCACTGGGTCGAATTGTAAGGGTGACGTTGTTATTAACAACTTCTAGGTTATATTGCAGACTCAAAGAAGCAACTAAGGGGTTAATCACCAAATAGGAGTCTAGGGGAATGTTGTTATAACTAATCCTTTGTCCATTGGCTAAATTGGCGGTTTCGGTGGTAGTCAAACCATACTCTAGGGTGACACTAGATTGATTGACGAGGGTTAGGTTAACCGACTGTTGTGGATTAATTCGCGCGACAGGTTGCCAAGGTCCGGGGCTATAGGTAGAAGCAGCCGGAGGATTTTGGGCGAGAATAACTCCTGTAATTGTTTCGGAAGCATTAAGGGTTTTTGGCTGTACTACGAAGGATAAACACAAGGTAGTTACAACACTTAGTCCGACTACATTAAGACGACAGTTCATTCCATGACTCTCCTAAATACACGCGCTAACATCAAGTGTGAGGAGTTATTTCTATTATTGCCCAACCTGGATGTTTTGGATAGACAACTAACTAGGAGTTTATTGGAGGTGGGCGAAAACCGTGGCTTTTTGTACGCCATTTTCGCGACCTCTGGCGCTGATAGTCAGCGATCGCAAATGATTAAAGAAAGGCTGGGCGGATAATTCCACTAATCTTAGCAAAGGCATTTGTTGGCGTAAAATGTCCCGACTGACATCCCAATCAATATAAAAATAGCCATCATTTTTCTCGGAGAGTAACTTGAGACTATTGCTAAATTCAGGATTAGTCAGAATGTTTCCAGTTTCCACCCCATGAATTGCAGCATCGATCGCCTCAACAGAAGTGGCAAAAATTTCGTAATCCCCAACGGTGGCGTGAACTCCTCTGGGTTCCGCCTCAATCATCTGTTTTCTGGCGCTGGTCTTGTTTTTAGACTTGATCGGAACAGTTTTAAGTTGTGTCCAAGCCCATAGGGTATAGTCCCCTAATACAAAACTCCCGACACTGTAACCCCTCTCAGTGGCGATCGCGTCTAAAGCCTCGATAGCAGTTTCGGCTAAAGGAGTCCGTTTGGCAACAAATACCCAATCATTGCGATCGCCTATGGGGTGGGGGACTAAGGCGAGCGCGTATTCTTCTGTTACCCAATTAAAAATATCTTCGGGTAAATCAACACCCCAACTTTCTTGTATGGAAACCTGCGCGCGTCTTAAAACTCCCCCCAAGGTCTCATTACTCCCGATAGTCCCGGAGGTTTGCGCCCACAAATCTTTTAAATCTCGTCCGGTCACTACTAGGGGACTATTGGCGCTGATATACTTTAAGGCTGTGGGGGGTTCCGACAATAACGGCGGCTCAAATTCTTCGCTGGTGGTAGCAATTATGGCTGTATCTGCTAATAATCCTTGGGGGTTTAGGGTCAGTCCTAGGGCTAAACTGGGTTGAATGGGTAGGGCGTTGATTTCATCGGGGGTTAATTCCCAATTCCCTAAATTTAAAAATACTAATCCAATTTGGCTGGAGTCTAAAGCGGCGATCGCTTTTTGATAACTCTCGGAGTTGGCTAGGTTGAGGGTGGATACCTGGAAATTATTAATGGCTTCCCGCAATACTTTTGGATAGTTAGCAAATAAAATAAAGCGATCGCTTAATACTGCTGTCGCTAATGTGGGCGCTAATTCTACCGACTCCCTTTGGCGGTAAGTAATAGTTACCCCTCGATAGGTTTCCGAGGTTACCATTACTCCCGACACCGCTTGTCGTTGCCAAAATAATTCCAGAAATTCCTGACTCTGTTGGGGATTTTGGCTGGTGAGGGCAAGAAGATATCCCGGTTGTTTATCATTACTACTATCGCGATCAATATCTGCGGCGATCAGAGACAGGGTTATTTCCTCTCCTAACCAGGGTTTAATGTCCCGTTGGTAATTTAGTCCTGTATTTCCTAGCAGTATCTTTTTAAATCGGTTAAATTCCTGATGCGATCGCTGTCTTTGTTTCGGTTCAGCTAATACCTGGCGGAAGGCTTCCAGGCGGTCGGGGTTGACCAACAACGATGCTGTAAACGGCGCATTTTTTGGCACAAATACTGTCGCTGTGGGAATGGTTTTGGCTTTAGCCCCCAATAATGATAGGGGAGTTTCACCTAACAGCGTCAGGAAGAAACTCACCCCTACCAGTAGCAGGGTCGCAGTGGCGATACCTAGCAGAATGAAAAACGACTTCAGCTTCATATTAATCTGAGTTGACAGGGGACGGTTGATTGATCAACATAGTCTCACCAATATCTTCTCACAGATGGCGGTTTGGCGAACCTAATCACTAGACTTTTTCCTGGGAGGTTCGCTGAACATAAACCACCACAACTCTAACCCAATTAAGCCTATCCCGGCTAGGGTGATACCTACTTTTAAGCCTAGGGGTTGTTCGATTTTACTAAATTTACCATATTCTCCACCACCATGATCATGATGGTGCGGTGATGCGATCGCTTCCACGGGAATAAATGCGATCGCACCTAATAACATTAACATCGTCAAAGAATTCTTGATTATTCTAACTTTCATTTTGGTTCCGGATCTATTTACTGGGTACATAAAGCATGATTAATCTACCTAGTGATTTGGGATTTGTTTCTATAACCGAGTTCGCTGCAATCTTAACGCATTGGTAACCACAGAAACGGAACTCATAGCCATCGCCGCCCCGGCTATAATAGGATTAAGTAACCAATTGGTTAGCGGGAATAAAACTCCAGCAGCGAGGGGGATACTGGCTGTATTGTAGAAAAAGGCAAAAAACAGATTTTGGCGGATATTCTTCATGGTAGCACGACTCAGTTTAATCGCCGTCACAATACCCTGTAAATCTCCCGAAATTAAAGTAATATCTCCGGCGGCGATCGCTACATCAGTTCCCGTCCCGATCGCCATTCCTACATCAGCTTGTGCTAAAGCAGGCGCGTCATTAATGCCATCTCCCACCATTGCCACAATCGCCCGTTTTTGAGAGCTTTTAAGCCTCTCTTGTTGCAGGGATTTAATAATCTCTGATTTCTGGTCGGGACGCACTTGTGCAAATACCCTATCTATAGCTACCTGTTCAGCGATCGCTTCCGCAGTTTTCTGATTATCTCCCGTTACCATGACCACCTGTAATCCCATCGATTTTAAAGCCCTGACCGCTGCTACGGAAGCAGGTTTTAGACTATCTGCAATCCCCAATAATCCCTCGATTTCCCCATCAATAGCAATCCAAGCCGTCGTTTGTGCTTCCGTCTCCCAAATTCCTTGTTTTTCCTGAAAAATACTCGTATCAATGCCCAATTCTCTCATCCATATAGAAGTACCAATTTGAATTAAGCGATCGGACACCTTAGCCTGTACACCCATTCCCGGCATTGCCTCAAATTCCACTACTTCCGGTAAAGGGAATTCCACCTCCTGAGATTTCGCATATTCCACAATCGCTTCAGCCAAAGGATGTTCGGATTTGGCTTCCACCGCCGCCACCAGCCGCAGCAGTTTTAACTCATGATTATTAGTGGTTCCTCCCACAGTGATATAATTAATTACTCTCGGTTTACCTTCCGTCAAAGTTCCCGTTTTATCTAAAACTATAGTCTGGATTTTGTGCGCTAATTCTAGGCTGTCTCCACCCTTAATTAAAATACCATGTTCCGCACCTAAACCCGTCCCAACCATTACCGAGGTCGGAGTCGCTAATCCCAACGCACAAGGACAAGCGATAATTAATACACCTACCGTAGTCACTATAGCTAGGGTAATATTTCCCGTCCAATTAAACCAGATCACAAAAGTGGCGATCGCTATAGCTATCACCACAGGAACAAACCAGCTAGTTACCTGATCTGCTAATGTTTGAATCGGTGCTTTTGCACCTTGCGCCTGTCTTACTAACTGCACAATTTGCGCCAAAACAGTTTCTTCTCCCACCCGTGCAGCCGTAAACTTAAAGCTACCAGTTTTATTAATTGTCGCCCCAATCACTTCATCACCAATCTGCTTTTCTACCGGGACACTTTCCCCCGTCACCATCGATTCATCTACAGTCGATCGCCCTTCGATTATCTCTCCATCAACCGGGATTTTTTCCCCCGGACGAACTATCACAATATCCCCAACCTTCACCAATTCAATCGCGATATCTTCCTCCTTACCATTACGAACTACACGAGCAGTTTTTGCCTGTAATCCTATTAATTTTTTGATAGCTTCTGACATTTTCCCTTTGGCGCGATGTTCTAACCATCTCCCCACTAAAACCAACGCAATAATCATCGCCGCCGACTCATAAAAAACATCGGGACTCAATCCCTGACTCAACAAAACATTAGGAAATAACGTCACAAACACCGAGTAAACATAAGCCACACCCGTACCAATCGAAGTTAGAGTATTCATGTCAGCGTTACGCTGCTTAAATCCTTTAATTGCACCCGTGAAACAACCTTGACCACACCAAAACATCACCGGAGTAGTTAACACAAATTGCAGCCAGGGATGATGCAGCCAACCCGGTATAAAATGGATGTCTAAACCTGTCATCATTGGTAAGCCACCAATCATCAAGAATAAACTCACAAATCCCGAAAATGCCACCTTCTTAATTAGTGCTTTTTCCTCGGCATCACTCTCGGATTCTCCCGGCTTTTCTAAGTTTCCTAAACCCCCTAAAGGTTTGGTTGTATATCCAGCGTCAGAAATCGCTTGTTCAATTACCTCTAAACTGACCGCTTCTGGGTTATAATCTATAGCAGCTTGTTCAGCACCAAAGTTAACTTGACATTGATTAACTCCATCAAGTCTATTCACTACTATTTCAATGCGGGATGCACAGGATGCACAACTCATCCCCCCCACTTGTAAATGAGTGGTTTTCATAGCGAAAATTTACCTTTGACAATTTTATACATTGATTTTAAAGTCTCCTGTGAACTGGAGAGTCAACCAAAAAACCGAGTTTCTCCCAGTCTCTTGACAAACTTATGGCGATCGCTTCCAAAGAAACCGGGTTTCTCCCAGAAAC
>NZ_JARPLU010000032.1:17831-37190 GCF_032349615.1 Limnospira sp. PMC 1279.21
CCGGGTTTCCCCCAAACCTCTTGACAAACTTATGGCGATCGCTTCCAAAGAAACCGGGTTTCTCCCAGAAACCGGGTTTCTAAGCATCTCTCAAAGAAACCCGGTTTCTCCCAGAAACCGGGTTTCTAGATATCTCTCAAAGAAACCGGGTTTCTAGATATCTCTCAAAGAAACCGGGTTTCCCCCAAACCTCTTGACAAACTTATGGCGATCGCTTCCAAAGAAACCGGGTTTCTCCCAGAAACCGGGTTTCTAGATATCTCTCAAAGAAACCGGGTTTCTAGATATCTCTCAAAGAAACCGGGTTTCCCCCAAACCTCTTGACAAACTTATGGCGATCGCTTCCAAAGAAACCGGGTTTCTCCCAGAAACCGGGTTTCTAGATATCTCTCAAAGAAACCGGGTTTCTAGGTATCTCTCAAAGAAACCGGGTTTTTCCAGTAAGACTTAAAAGGGTACATCATCTTCACTGTCATCATCTTCTGGAGAATAAAACTCTATGGTATCCTCCAATGCTACAGAAGAAGAAGAAACAGTTGTCACCTGTGTATTTTCGGGATACCAAGGGATAATTTCCCCATCAAAAAACTCTGCCAGTTTTTCAGCCGCCGTAGCCACATCATCAACCGGAGAATTATTGTCATTATCAGCTACTTTAACTGAAATATCCTCAATTTTAGGAGTTGTTAATTCCGGCGGTCTCTCAGTTTCTGGTTCCCTAGTAGGTGGCGGGGGTTCTGGTGGTGGGGGTGGCGGCGATTGTACCCTCTGAGATATCGGTGTTTTTTCAGGATGAACCCCAGGAGAAACTGCCCCCATTCCCACTTCTAAATTTACCTGAATTTTAGTATTAAAAACCTTCTGACAAGCAACTTCTAAACTAGAGATTTTCGCCTGGGCAATTTTCAATAATGGATGGGATTTAAGCCCGATACAGACTACATTACCATGGTGCGATCGCAAACAGCCATGTTGACGCATCAAAGCCTGAGTTCCCAATTGTTCGATCGCACTAAGTATCTGTTCCCAAAGTTCCTCCAGACTATAGTTTACTGCTTCCTCTTGATTAGCAGTAGTAGGCTGTGGCGGCGGGGGTGGCGGCGGGGGTGCATCCGGCACAGAAACAGCTTGTGAGACAGGTTGAGCAGGCGCAGGAGGCTTGTAAACAGGCTGTGACCTCATTTTTGAGGTAGGCTGATTTGAGATAGGCTGAGGCTGTACATTTACCACCCCTGTAGATACCGTTTGAGGACGCAAAGCCTCCGGTAATAACCCTAATAAAGTCACCTCCAACCATAAACGCGGCTGAGTGGTATTTTTAATCTGTACCTCGCTATCGCGGAGATGTTTTTGACCAGCCAGGATAATTTCATGTTCCCAGCGTTGGGAAAAGGCGCATAAACTTTCCCAAGTCGGTTGAGTAAGTTTCACTAAATCCTGGCGATTTGGTGCGGTTTTGGCGATTAATAAATCCCGGTAAAATTCCCCCAGATTTTGCAGCACAATTAAAGGTTCTCGACCCCGGTTCAGTAACTCGCGGGTTTGGTCTAAAATTGCCGTCGCTTTACCCTCTGCGATCGCCTCTAATAATGTCATCAAATCCCGTTCAGGAACAGCCCCAACCAAGTCCCAAACCCGTTCAACCGTAATTTCACCTGACAGTAAACTTAATTGGTCTAACAGGCTTTCCGCATCCCTTAATCCCCCTTGAGCAATTTGAGCCACCATCATCACCGCTTCCGGTGTAATAGCAATGTTTTCCTTGGCGGCGATAGTTTCTAAATGAGTCGCCATGGCTTGTAAAGGAATGCGCCGAAAATCAAAGCGCTGACATCGAGAAATAATCGTCGGGAGAACCCGTTGAGGGTCTGTAGTCGCCAGGACAAACACCACCCGATCAGGTGGTTCTTCTAGGGTTTTCAGTAAAGCATTAAAAGCCGCTGTACTCAACATATGGCAATTGTGAACTAGCAGACCATTCGCCACAAAATTATGATTATGTTCTACCTCAATATCATAGACATGATTAACCCCTAACTTTTCGATAGATTCTACATCTTGTAATGCCGTCTTGACCGCCGCATCAATTTCCGGTGATAATATTTTCATTTTAGGGGTAATATTTGCCGCTTTTATCCAGCCTTTATCTGTCCTAATCAGATGATTACCAGTGCATTTAATTTCCGTCTGAAAGGTTTTAATTTTCCAAGTCTCACGAACCCCCTGGTCAAGCCAGCGTAAAACCTGCTGCCATTCCCATTGTTGAGTAGACTCATTATAACTAAGAACTCGACATTCTTGGAGAGTCGGATCATCAATTCTCAGCCATCCGCGATCGCTTAAAATCAGAGCATCACCCGTCAGACATTCATCAATTACATAGACCTTATAGCGACATTGAACCGGGGAAAACTGCGTCCGTTCAATTAAATCCCGGATATGATCAACCCCCGTATTACTAGCAGCATCAATCTCCACAAAATCTAAAGTTGCTCCCGTAGTGATACCCCGACAGACCTCGCAAATACCACAGGGAGTTTCTGTCGGGTTAGAAGTTTGTAGACAGTTAAGAGATTTCGCTAAAATCCGCGCACTAGAAGTTTTACCAGTACCCCTCGGACCTGTAAATAAATAAGCCGGAGCAATACGCCGCGATCGGATCGCATTAGTCAGAGTTTGAGCGATCGCCTCTTGACCCACCAGATCTGCAAAAGTTTGGGGACGATATTTGTGGTGAAGCGGTTCGTAGGTCACGGTATAATCTCAACATCCCAAAAGCAACTAATTATTAACTAATCCCTAAGTTCATCCTAGCCAGACTAGCCCTAGCAGAAACCGCCGGAGTTTCATCATTATTAACCATCCCCTCCAACCTTTGCGAAACCTGTGTAAACCAATGGGGTTTATCCACCTCAGAAGCCGCCAAACCTTCCAAACCCACAACCGTTGCATAACGAACGATCCATTCCGTATCTTCAGAAGTATGCAGCAGAGTTTTTAGGGTTCTTTCCTTAGCCTCAGAGACTGCTTCTGGTGACATATCCTCCCAGCGAATTGCTCCCAAACCCCGCGCCGCAGCACGACGCACACTCAGAGCAAAATCACTACCCGCCGCCTCCAGCAAAACATCTAAACCCCTAGGATCACCAATACCAGACAAAGCGCGAACCGCCCAAGCCCTAGCACCATAGTTATAACCATCTAACCTCTCTAGTATACCAACCACAGCAGGTTTACCAATGGCTATCAATCCCTCAACTGCAGCCACCGCCGCGCCAGGGTTGTTATAACCCAAAACACGAATTAACATTGGTACTGCATCCACAGAACCAGTCGCGGCCAATTGTGACACCGCGCCTATCAGTTTTCCAGCAGAGTCCGCCTGTTCAACCGCTAAAATTAGTTCCTCAACCTTTGTCATAATAGAGAATCCATCAGCTTCATGATTTTAACTGCCTCTTCAGATAGGCATTTTTCCCCAATTTGACTGAGATGGTGTTCCAGAATTCCCTGTAAAGCAATTAGTTTCAGGCTATTTTCAGCTAGGGTGTTGGCGATAGGTTCGGCGGCCTGAAGATATCCGATCGCCCCTAAATCCATTAAAGCACTGCGTCGCAATTGTAAATCTTCCCCCCGCAAAGCTGCAATTAAGCGATCGCCATAAACCGGATCACCCGTAAGCTGATACATAGCCCTTAAAGCCGCATACTGTATTCTAGCGATCGGATGGTTTATGAAAGGTTCAATATCAGTTAACGCCTCAGTTGCGCCCAGAGTTCCTATGGCTTCAATTACTGCGTCATAAGGCTGTTTTAAATGGGGTTTACCCGCTATCGGTGCAGTATCTTCTACTCCACCCACCAATAACCCACGCAAAGCAGAAACACAGCTAGAGTCTCCCAGACCTTCTAAAGCCTGAGCCGCCGCTTCCCGCACATAAAAATCTTGGCAATCTAAACATTTGACTAGGGGAGTCACCGCGCGACGATCGCCCAATTTACCCAAAGCCCGAGCCGCATTTCTGCGTAAAGGATAGCCCCCGTCCTTAGTGCGATCGGACTCATCATCCAAGGCCATAATTAAGGCATCAACTGCGATCGCATCACACACACGAAAACGCCCCAACCACCAAGCCGCATAATAGCGACGATTTGGTTCTTGATGGTTTAGGGCGGCGATCGCCTGTTCTACTGTCCAAGCATCACCCCCTTCAGCTTCTCCCCCAGTTAAAGGCGCATTATCTGCGCCCACTAGGGGGGATGCACCTGGGGTTTTTGATTCAGAATCCTGCATGAAAATCAGAATTGAATGGTCTAAATTATTCGCCCTCAGCTTCAGACACCGTATTATCGGTAGTCATCGGCTCAATGCTAACAATTTTACCACCCATGCGGTTAATCCGCCGCATTTCCTGATTCATCCTATTGTAAGGAACAATTACAAATTGACTCCCACTCGAGCGAATCTGATATTCTGTCTTGTCGGTTTCGTCATTCTGACGCATTCCCACCACTTCATATTTGAAGAAGCGAGCGCCCGAAGGACTACTGCCCATTTTTCCGGCACTGATGTAACCCAACATTGTCCCTATTAATCTCCCAAAACAATCAAGTTTTCTCTTGCCATTCTAAATAGGCGTAATGCTGGCAATTGTGCCACCTTGGCGCTGAATTTCCCTCAGTTGTGCCGAAAGCTGATCATAAGGAACAATAAAAGCCTTACTGCAACGACGTACTCTGGGATAACGGCGCTCACGGATTCCAGAAACCTCTACACGGTAAGTCCGTCCCGCTTGCAGAACTCCACCTTGGCTGAATCCAGTGCTAGGAGCCACACTCTGTCCAGATGGACGATAGGACCAACCATCCGAATCCCCAGAAGGAGCCACTACCACAGAAGCGCGGTTAGCACCTAGTTCCTGCGCCAGACGAGACATAGTGCCTTCACCTTGAGCGCTATCACTATTAGCATAACCCCGATACAGGCGGAACATCCGGGTAAAACCAACCGTTTTCTGTCCCCGCTGAGTCTCGAAACCACGGTAGTAGGGAACAATATTTTCGCCGAAGCTCTCCAGATATTCTGGAGAATCAATATAAGAATCGATATCGGCATCGTACCCTTCGTTTTGATATAAGTCTAAGTGGAAAACCACCTCTGACTCATCATAGGGAGCCCGACCCAACAGGTGTTTGTAATTTAGTTCAATTACACGGGTCTGGAAATTCGGGTAAAAGAATTTCTTTTTATAAAGCTCTGACTTCGCCACACACCGCACCAACTCCCGTACTGTGATGCTACCATCGCACAACAGTGACTCCGCACTCGTGAGGCGCTCAGAACTCATCAGATAATCATTACCCAGTAATTGACGGTATACCGCACGAATTACCTCTTGGGCATTGTCACGACTCCAATTGGGGCGCAACTCTACCAGAGAACTCTCCTGGAAAGCTGTTGTCCCTAACCGAGACGCTTGGGTTGTAATGGCCACTAAAATCCTCCTATGATCACAACCGAATTACTTGCGGATTTAGTCCTAGACAATCTAACTTGATTATGCTATTGTTATTAACTGGTTAACAGTTAACAACTTGCTGTTCTAAGCAGGGGTCACGCTGATGACCCGTCCGCCCATGCGGTTGATCCGCTGCAACTGTCCTGAAAGTTGCTCGTAGGCTACTGTATACTCTGCTGTAGCTTTACGCATTCTCGGTGTCAACTGTGTGGGCTTTTGTACTACTACCACACGATACAATTGACCGCGCGAGCCACCATTAGCCCCCACCAGAGCTTGTCCGCTCCCGGCTGGAGAAATCGGCGAAGATGTATTGCGAGCTACTTCCCAAGTTAAACGTCCTTGGGTTTGATTTTGAGCGCGATCGCTATTCGCGTATCCCCGGTAAAGTTGGAACATCCGGTTAAATCCCACAGTCCACTGACCCCGTTGGGTAGCAAAACCACGGTAGTAAGGAACTACATTTTCCCCGAAACTTTCCAAATACTCAGGAGAATCGAGGTAAGAATTAATCTCAGCCTCGTAGCCTTCCTCGTTATACAGGTCAACGTGAAACGCGATTTCTGACTCATCATAAGGAGCCCGACCCAGCAAATGCTTATAGTTCAGCTCAATAAACCGAACTTGGCTATTCCCATAAAAAAACTTTTTCCGGTACAGTTCCGAAACAGCTAACGCTCGCACGAAATCCCGCACCGTAATTTCACCCTGGCGCAACAAAGACTCAGCACTTGTTAAGCGCTCCCGTTGCATCAGGTGTTCATTACCCATCACCTGACGATATGCAGCCCAAATCACAGCTTGGACATCACCCTCGGTGAAGTTAGGGCGCAGTTCCACTCGCTCAGACTCTTCAAAAGCTCTGATTCCTAGGCGACTTGCTTCTGCTAAACCAACCATTATTAATCTTCTCCCGATTTTTTGACGTTATAGAGAAAAAACTCTTTTTAATCGGTTAGGTAATCTCGGATACCGATTTTACCAAGCTGATCCCGCTTTAATAAAATATGCCCGGACTGCTAAATAACTGATAACCCAATTGCTAACAGCTATTTACCGTTCCGGGCAACGCAAAAAAAGACCTAGCTTAGGGCGTTGATCGCGTAGTCGAGGTAGGAGTTAGCTTCAACAGCAGCGTCACCAGACAAACCGTGGTTAGCTTTGATGTATTTCAGGGCTTCAATGTACCAGCTTGGAGAAAGCTCGAAAGTCCGGTTGATTTCATCAATACCGGCAATCAGGTACTCATCCATGGGGCCAGTTCCACCAGCAATCAGGCAATAAGTTACCATCCGCAGGTAGTAGCCTATGTCACGAGCACATTTGTCCTTACCGCGTTGGTCTGCCGCGTAGTTAGGTCCCTGCATTTGGGTGGTGTAGGGGAACTTGTTGTACACTGCTTGGGCAGCACCACTGATCAGACTATCAGCTTTAGAGGTCAAAGCTTTAGCAGCTTCCAGACCAGCTTTGGCTTGACGAAAACGGCCAAAAGCCACTTGGATTTCGGTGCTGCTTAGGAAACGACCTTGGGAATCAGCGATAGAAACTGCTTCGGTTAGGGGGGTTTTCATTCTCGAGTTATCTCCCGATTGGTTTACAAAAAATTAGGTAACAAACAGAAGTCCAGTCACTTAGACTTCAGCTAAACTGTTTCAATTGTTATATGCTATGGATCTGCTTGATTAGGAAACTGCAGCACATGCACGATCAAAGTAACTAGCGATTTCTGAAGCCAAAGCGCTACAATCGCCAGGAGTGATACCTGCGGGATCGTTAACGATCGCCAGAGCAGCTTCTTTCATTTTGCCAACACCGACAGCAACGGAGGAACCGGGAGTTCCCAAAGCCAGGTAAGTTTCACGCAAACCGTTCAAGCAACGATCTTCGAGAACACTTGCGTCGCCAGCGAACACAGCGTAGGTAACATAACGCAGGATGATTTCCATGTCACGCAAGCAAGCAGCCATACGACGGCTGGTGTAGGCGTTTCCACCGGGAGCAATCAGTTGGGGCTGCTCTGCAAACAAAGAACGAGCAGCATTAGAAACGATGGTGGAAGCGTTGCTAGTAATGCGGTTAACGGCATCCAAACGTTTGTTGCTTTCAGCAACCATTTGGCTCAGAGCATCGATTTGAGCTGTACTCAGCATTTCGCCGCGAGTATCAGCCTGAGAAACCACCTTGGTGAAGGCATCAAACATGGACTTATCTCCTACTTGTTGACTTGCTTAGAGTTAGCTTGGGATTCTACACACCATGAATGATTACTACAATCAATCCACTGGTGCCATCTCCTCAGACCCCTTCCGGGGTGAACCCTGGACAAAGGCTTTTCACAATTGCCCCGTGGTCCATTTCTCAAGTATCCTAGAACACTTTCTGAAATCTTAAAAGATTGTACGCGGTTTATGAGAAGAATTTAATATTTTGATACAAATGTTAATGAAACTTCATAAACCAACATTCGCCTTCCTTCTCACCCCTTCAAATATCATTTATACACTGCCAGTGCCTTTTAGTTTGTTAAAATTTATTAAAGTCTCTTCAAAATTTACTAAGTATTAATAACTAAGTATATTTTCTGAGAAGCAATTAATAGCGAATCCGGGGGTCAATGCAAGCATTCAAAATATCGATCGCCAAACTAGCGATCACGACAATTACGGCCAAAAACACAACCACCCCCTGGACTGTGGGATAATCTCGCAGACGAATAGCCTCATACAAGCGATTAGCTAATCCCGGCCAAGAAAAAGTCACCTCAGTTAAAATCGCCCCTCCCAACAAAGCGGCAAAAGTCAGCCCCAAAACGGTAATCACGGGAATCATGGCATTTTTGAGAGCATGAGCCAGCAAAATCCGTAACTCGGAGACCCCCCGCGCCCGCGCCGCCTCGACATAATCAGCTTGTAGAGTTTGTCTCAAATTCACCCGGACAATGCGCTCGAAAATGCCACTCAGCAAAATCCCCAAAGTCACACAGGGTAGACACAGATAATATATAGTCGTCCAGAAAGCGCCCAAATTGCCACTCAACAAACTATCAACGGTATAAAGTCCGGTATAACTAGGAGGAGGAGTCACGGTCACCGGAAAACGGGTCCCCAAAGGAAACCAGCCCAACCACACGGCAAAAATCAACTGCAACAGCATCCCCGCCCAAAAAGCGGGAACCGAATAAGTAATAATTCCAAATAAGCGTCCCCCAGTGTCCCAAATAGTATTAGGTTTAAAAGCGGCCACAGCCCCGACAGTAATTCCCACGACGAGGGCGACCAACATACTAAAAACTGCTAATTCGACGGTAGCGGGAAAATGATCACCAATAATCTGCCAGACGGACTGTCCTTGAGTAGTTATAGAAATGCCCAAATCGAAGCGCAGTAGAGCGCCCATATAACTTATATATTGTTCTAGCAAGGACCCCCCCAAACCTAACTGCGATCGCAAGGCTTCCTTAGCCGCACTAGGCGCTCTAGGGCCAAGAATAGCATCTACTGGATCACCGGGTGTCGCCCGCAACAATAGAAACACCACGGAAGTAATCGTCCACAACATCAGCGGGGCCAACAACAGCCGAGTAATCACATAAAATTGCAGCGCTTTAGCACGAGACATCAGATCAAGCCACGAAACAACTCGCACCCATCAGCAAACTACCTCAAGAGTGCGATCACAAATGATATCAATAGTTCGGTATTTATGTGGGACTATTACCGGGCGGGTTTTTTCTGTTTTTCCTCAAACCACCCGCCACGACCCATCTACCAATTAAGCATCAAGTAACGACTCAAAAGTAGTCCGCAAAGACTTTAAATCAGCCACCCGCGCCACTAGCAAATTCTCGTGACCAGCATCCTCCAGTCGGCCTTTCCAATACTGGATACTCTCAGAATTATTCATCCAAAAATTAATCACGGTATCCACAACGCGATCGCATTGCCATCCCCGCTTGGATGCCACCATTTCCACCGACCCAAGAAACATATCCAGGGTACACTGACGATGGCCTAGATATTCAATGCCGCTGGTCTGTTGTTCCTGTTGCTGCTGTTGCTGGTAAAAAAACGAAAGAATTGGAGAAACTCCCACCAAGTTAAATGTGTATTGCATACTTGCCTCCAAATCATCTGTGAAATGGAACTTAGTTATATCAACTAAGCTGCCCATAAAGGGGTAAAATTAAATACAATCTAGCTCTGTACACTCGAATTTTTCGGCTAAATTCATAAAAATCTCATATTTGGCAGCATTCGGTCCGCAAAACCAAAATGAATCTAAAGAAAAGCTAAATATTAGCCGAAAAAGTTTAATATTGTCTTTAATAAGTCGCCAGGAGGAACTATGAGAGCAGTGCTGATGGCTGGGGGGTCAGGAACACGACTCAGACCTCTTACCTGTGATTTACCCAAACCAATGGTGCCCATACTGAATCGCCCCATTGCGGAACATATCATTAACCTACTGAGGCGGCACCATTTCCAGGAAGTTATCGCTACCCTGCACTATTTACCGGACATCATGCGGGAATACTTCCATAATGGCAGCGACTTTGGCGTTCAAATCACCTATTCGGTGGAAGAGGATCAACCCCTGGGAACTGCAGGATGTGTGAAAAACATTGCCGAACTTCTAGACAGTACCTTCTTAGTGATCAGCGGCGATAGCATAACTGATTTTGACCTCAGCGCGGCGGTTAAGTTTCACACTTCCCAACAATCGAAAGCTACGTTGATATTAACCCGGGTTCCCAACCCTCTCGATTTTGGGGTGGTGATTACGGACGAAAATCAACGCATCAAGCGGTTTTTAGAAAAACCCTCGACTAGCGAAATATTTTCCGATACGGTCAACACGGGAATCTATGTCCTAGAACCGGAAGTGCTGGAATATTTGCCCCCTAATCAAGAATGCGATTTTTCTAACGACCTTTTTCCCCTGTTATTAGAAAAAGGGGTTCCCATGTATGGCTTTATTGCTGAAGGCTACTGGTGCGATGTGGGTCACTTAGAAGCCTATCGTGAATCCCAATATGATGCACTACGGGGGAAAGTTAAGTTAGATTTTCACGTGCGAGAGCGATCGCCAGGAGTCTGGGTCGGTGAAAACACCTATATCGATGATTATGCCCGCATTGAAGCCCCTGTGATTATTGGTAATAACTGTAGAATTGCAGCTAGAGCGCATATAGAAGCGGGAACCATCCTCGGAGATAATGTCACCATAGGGAGTGATGCCAACCTTAAACGCCCGATTGTTTGGAACGGAGCCATTATCGGTGAAGATGTACACTTACGCGCCTGTGTGATTGCTAGAGGAGCAAGGGTAGACCGCCGCGCCCATGTCCTAGAGGGGTCAGTGGTCGGCTCGTTATCTACGGTAGGAGAAGAAAGCCTGATCAGCCCCAATGTCCGGGTTTGGCCTAGCAAAAAAATTGAATCGGGCGCTACCCTCAACATTAACTTAATTTGGGGAAACACGGCTAGGCGTAACCTTTTCGGTCAACGGGGAGTTCTCGGACTGGCTAACATTGATATTACACCGGAATTTGCGGTTAAATTGGGAGCAGCCTACGGGTCAACCCTTAAACAAGTGGCTACGGTGGCGGTATCCCGTGACCAACGCCGCATTTCTCGGATGGTAACGCGATCGCTAATTTCTGGCTTGATGTCCGTGGGAGTCAATGTCCTTAACCTAGAAGATACAGCTATTCCGGTAGTCCGCACGGTGATTCGTAACCTCACTGTTGTGGGCGGTATTCATGTGCGCCTATCTCCAGATCGCTCGGATCAGATTCTGATTGAATTTCTCGACAACAAAGGCATTAACATCACCAAAGCCAAAGAGAAAAAAATCGAAGGTGCTTACTTCAAAGAAGACCTGCGACGCGCCGGGGTGGCGGAAATTGGTAACATGACTTACCCCAGCGAGGTGATCGACACCTACCGCACGGCTTTTGAAAGACACCTCAATATCGATGGGCTGCGCCACAGCAATGCTAAAGTCGTCATAGATTATGTCTATGCAGTGTCGGGAGCCCTTTTACCTCGCCTACTTGCTAAGTTTGGTTGCGATGCGGTAGTCCTCAATGCTAGTCTAAATCAAATTGCTATTTCCCCAAGCGATCGCGAAAATCTACTGGATCAACTAGGCCGGGTAGTTGAAGCCCTCAGAGCTAACTTCGGGGTTCAAGTCTATGCAAATGGCGAACAGTTCATTTTGGTAGATGAAAGTGGTAGCCTGATTCGGGGAGAAGAACTAACCGCCCTCATGGTGACTATGGTTCTGACTGCTCACCCCAGAAGCACGGTGGTAGTACCCGTTCAAGCCTCCTCCGCCGTGGAACAAATCGCCCGACGACACGATGGCATAGTTATCCGCACTAAAGCCAACCCCACGGCTTTAATGGAAGCCTGTCAAGCTCATCCTAATGTCGTACTCGGCGGTAGTGGTGATATGGGGTTCATCTTCCCCCAAATGCACCCCGGTTTTGATGCCATGTTCTCGATTGCCAAAATGATTGAAATTCTGACCACACAGGAGCGATCGCTCGGTCAAATTCGCACCGATCTCCCCCATGTCATACACCGTCGCTATACTGTTCGTTGTCCTTGGTCTGTGAAAGGCGCACTCATGCGACATCTAGTAGAAACCCATGCGCCAGAAAACTTAGAATTGATCGATGGAGTCAAACTCATTAACTACCAAGACGATAATTGGATTTTGATTCTTCCTGATGCTGGAGAACCCCTAATCCATATCTATGCCAACAGCGACGATCGAGATTGGGCTGATGCTACCCTCAGAGAATACCGAAATATGGTACAAGATTTTGTAAATCAAGTTCAAGGTATGAACCGAGAAGACTATTAGCCCTGATTCTCGATAACTAGCTGTAACCTACTGTTTTCAAGAGATATAATTTGCATGAATAGCTGTATTTTGACCGCGAAAATTATTCAGGAACCACAACTGCGCTACACAGCCGATAATCAAATACCCATTGCCGAAATGTTAGTCGAGTTCAGCAGTAACCGACCCAATGACCCCCCATCACACTTAAAAGTAATTGGGTGGGGAAATACAGCCCAAGAAATTGGACAAAACTATCATGTGGGTGATTGTGTACTCATCGAAGGTCGCTTGGGGATGAACGTGGTGGAAAGACCCGAAGGCTTTAAAGAGAAGCGAGCCGAATTGGTCGCGACGCGGATTTATACTATCAGTAGTTTGATATCTGGCAACCCAGAAACCCCGATCAACACTCATTCCGCCCCCAGTTCCGCCCCCAGTTCCGCCCCGAGTAATGTGGTCCCCCTTGGTAGTCGTAACCGCACGAGCCCTAATCCCCCAACCTCTGGATTAGAATATGATGCACCGGAAACTCGCTCTCCCGTTACTCCTAACCCTGAACCATCTCAATCAGATACTCCGGGTGATGACGATCCGATTCCCTTCTAATCTCAAATCCCCTTGAAAGACTCACCGTTTCAGAGAGGGGAAGTTTTTAAGCAACTTGGGTTCTGCTATACAAGGAAATTGCAGGGTAAATAAACTGCCTTTTCCCAGTTCACTTTTGACCGTCAGAGATGCTTGATGATGATAAGCGATCGCCTGTGCTATGGCTAGTCCTAATCCGGTTCCCCCAGTTGGGCGAGAGCGATCGCTATCCACCCGATAAAATCTCTCAAAAATTCGAGTTTGGGCTGCTACGGCCATGCCAATCCCTGTATCTTGGACTGTAATTAAAGCCGTGCGATCGCGCACCATTAAACTCACCACCACTTCCCCTGCTTTAGGCGTATATTGAATGGCATTAGCGATTAAATTCGACACTAAACGATAAAGCTGAGATTCATTACCTAACACATAAATTTCCTCAGCAGGAACTTCTGGCATTAGATTAATTTCCGCCAGAGTTGCAAATTCTGCATATTCTTCAGTTAAATCATGAATTAAATCATTTAAACAACAGGGTTTAAAGATTTGGCTAGATGTGTGATGTTCCAAGGTACTGAGAAATAATAAATCGGCGATTAAATGGCTTAAACGTCGTCCCTGTCGTTCAAGGGTTTGTAGCATCGCCTGCATTTGCTGGGGATTTGATGGGGGAACCCGTAAAATAGCCTCAATAGTTGCTAAAAGAGTCGCGAGGGGAGAGCGCAGTTCATGGGCAGCATTGGCGGTAAACTGTTGTTGCTGTTGATAGGATTGGTAAATAGGCCCCATCGCTAATCCAGAAAGCCACCAACCAGCCACCACGACTAAACCTAACGCCAAGGGAAACCCTAAACCTAAAATCCACCTCATTCGATTAACTTCTGCATCAAACGTCGCTAAAGTGCGTCCAATTTGGATATATCCCCAAGAGGAATCTAAGTGCATTGGCGTTTGAGGATTAACCTTGCCACTGTGGAGAATGGTAGTGAATTGATGGTAGCGCGTCCCTCTCGCACTGCGAAAGGTTTGCCAAGGTGTGGGGTTTAGGGTTTGGGGTAAGGGGAGAGGGTGATTTGGGGAAAAGGCTAAAAGTTGACCGCGATGATTGAACACCCGGATATAGTAGGTACTGCGATCGCTAATGCCAATAGTATGACGCTGAATTAAGGTGGGGTGATGGTTACAAGGTTGTCCTTGTAGGCATAAATCGGGAAAAATTTGTCGTAGGATACCTGTTGGCTCTCCCGATTGAGGGAGCATGGGTTCTAAGCTATCATGAAGTGTCCCGGCGATTGATTCCATTTCCCGTTCCATCGCTGTCCAATTCGACTGAATCAGAGAGCGATACACCCCAAACCCCGATAAGCCCAAAATCCCACCCATCACTAACGCATACCAAAGCGCCAGACGGATTCTGCTATGGCGAAACAGTTGATAGCTATTCATCGCGGGGAGGTATTAAAACGATAACCCTGACCTCGGATGGTTTCAATGGGACACCCGCAGTCATAACTGGCTAATTTTCGCCTTAATAAGCGCATTTGCGCCGCCACCACATTACTGATGGGTTCCTCCTCTAAATCCCACAGTTGATAGCGGATTTTACTCCCCGGAATAATGCGATCGGGATTTTGCATTAAATAAGCAAAAATCTGAAATTCCTTGACCGTTAAGGGAATGTTTTTTGGGGGTTGGGTGAGTCGATTACAGATGGTATTGTTGGCGTAATCTAGCATAAATGCGCCTACAGTCAGGGTTTGGGGTTGGAGGGTGGGCGATCGCCTTTGGAGAGCGCGTAAACGAGCCAATAATTCCGCCATCACAAAAGGCTTCACTAAATAATCATCAGCCCCCGCATCAAGTCCAGTAATTCGATTTTCCGGTTGTCCCAGAGCCGTTAACATCAAAATCGGTAGGGGGTTCTGGTGAGAGCGGATGCGTTGGCATAACTCCAAACCCGACAACTCCGGCACAAGCCAATCCAGAATCGCCACCGTGTAATCCGTCCACTGACTTTCTAAACAATGCCAGGCCTGCACTCCATCCGTCACCCAATCGACAATATATTTCTCATTGACCAGAACTTGCTTAATGGCCAAGCCTAATTCCGCCTCATCTTCGACCAACAGAATTCGCATCGTGTGCAAGGGGGAGACTGCTTGGATCGAGGTTAACAGACTGCGAGAAAAAAGGGGTGAGATTTCACCTAGATTTCATCTCCTCTTTGGCACAGTGGGGAAGATTTGGCATAAAACCAGATGTTTTTTAATGAGGAGGTCTAATGAACACAACTTCTATGATTGGCTCAATGTTCGCTCTGAGCTTAATTTTCGGCACACCCACCCTAACCTTAGCCCATGTAGGACATGGGGATGAGTTTCAGGCTGAAGGCGGCATTGATCGGGTTCCTGTCAAGCCAGAAACCGATTCCCTCCTAGGGATTAATGTTACCCCCATTGCTCCGGCGGCGGATGGGAGTTACCGCGTTCTTGTTCCCATGACCGCCCTAGTCGATGCCGATGGGAAACAGTTAGCCTTTGTCTTGTATGGTAATTTTTATGAGCCAGTTCCCGTGCAAATCGGAACAGCAGAAGGGGAATGGGTCGAAGTAACCGAAGGGTTATCCGTTGGGGAACAACTGGTTACCCAGGGTAGTTTGTCCCTCTATGCTGAATCTCGCAAAACCCAAACAGCAGCAACTGCACCCAGTCCAGAAACCGCCACCACTCCCCCCGATGAAGTTCATGCTCAAGCGGAAGCTCAAGGTATCCCACAGGAACAGGATGTTGAGGGTAATCTGGCGGAAACCACAAGCAATAACTTTCCGATGGGAACTTTAGCTACCGTTGGGGGAGGAGTTTTGCTCCTCTGCGGTGGGATTTTCTTCTGGACAGGGAGTCGTCGGAACAAAAATCTCTTTTCCGACAAATAAGGGAGGATTATTGTTAGTCGATGTTTAACACCATCCTTAATCAGACCCTAAAAAATTCCATTGCTCAACGATGGTTAATCGTTATCGGGGCGATAGTCATAACCATCTGGGGCTTTTTGAGCATCACGCAAATGCCCTTGGATGTTTTCCCTCCCTTTGCTCCCCCTCAAGTAGATATCCAAACTGAGGCGGTTGGTTTGGCTCCCGAGGAAGTAGAGGCTCAGATTACGGTTCCTATTGAAAGTGCGGTTAATGGCTTACCCAGTGTTACCCTGGTGCGTTCTTCCTCCAAGGTGGGACTCTCTATGGTTCATGTTGTCTTTGACCAGGAGGCTGATATTTACCAAGCGCGGCAGGCTGTAACGGAACGACTCCAACAGGTGATGAGTCAACTTCCCCAAGGGATTCATCCGCCGGAAATTTCCCCCTTAGTCTCTCCTTTGGGAACGATTCTGCAATATGCCTTTACGGTGAATGGTCAGGGAGAAACGTCTCTGATGGATTTACGCCGTTTGGTGGATGTTACCCTCAGAAATCAGATTCTCTCGGTTCCTGGTGTGTCTCAGGTGACTATTTATGGGGGGGATGAACGGGAAGAACAGATTTTGGTCGATCCGCAACTGTTGCGATCGCGCCAAGTCTCCCTCAATGAAGTCGCGGCAGCAGCCAGGGGAGCCAATTCCAACGCTCCCGGAGGTTTTCTCGTAGGTGGAGGTCAAGAGTTACTCATCCGAGGCATCGGACAGGTTAACACCCTAGAAGACTTGCAGCAGTCGGTGGTGAAAGTTCAATACGGTGAACCGATTTTGCTGCAAGATGTGGCTGAAGTCAAAACGGGAGCGGCACTTAAACGGGGAGATGCCAGCTTTAACGGACAGGCGGCGGTGGTGTTGATGATTAACAAACAACCCTATATAGACACCCCCACCGTCACCCAAGCCGTGGAAGCGGTGATGAACTCCCTACAGTCTACCTTTCCCCCTGATGTGGAAGTTCAACGCACTTTCCGCCAATCAAACTTTATTGATTCTGCCATTCGCAACGTTAGCGGCTCCCTCATTCAAGGGATCATCATCGTTTCGGTGATTATGTTGCTCTTTTTAATGAACTGGCGCACGGCTATCATTACCTTGAGTGCCATTCCCCTCTCGTTGCTGATTGGCTTAATGTTCTTGAAAGCCGTGGGGTTAGGCATCAATACTATGACCCTGGGGGGTTTAGTGGTGGCGATCGGCTCCGTGGTCGATGATGCCATTGTGGATATGGAAAACTGCTATCGTGGTTTACGGCGGAATCCAACCCAAGAAAACCCAAAACCCCCCTTTCAAGTGGTTTATGACACTTCGGTTCAGGTCCGTTTAGCCGTCATTTTTTCCACGGTTATTATCATAGTCGTCTTTGCCCCCATTTTTAGTTTAACGGGGGTAGAAGGGCGAATTTTCGCCCCCATGGGTTGGGCTTATTTGCTCTCCATTGCGGCCTCTACTTTGGTCGCCATGACCCTTTCTCCCGCCCTCTGTGCCATTTTATTGGCTCATCATAGACTCCCCCAGGAAGGCACTTTTATTTCACGCTTGGCCGAAAGTTGGTATCGCCCTCTGCTCAATTTGTCTCTGAGGACTCCCCAACTGATTTTAGGATTAGCCTTAGCCTCCTTAGTGGCTACTCTAGCCGTTGTGCCTTCCTTGGGACGGGTTTTCCTCCCGGAATTTCAGGACAAATCTATGGTGAACTCTATGGTTTTATTTCCGGGTGTCTCTTTGGAGATGACCAATCGGGCGGGAATGGCTCTGGCTCAATCCCTACAAGATAATCCCCTTTATGAATGGGTACAAGTCCGCGCTGGACGCGCTCCGGGGGATGCTGATGGGGCGGGGGTGAACATGGCTCATGTGGATGTAGAGTTGAGTGATGTTGCCCTGGAAGACCGAGAGGCTGCTGTTCAGCAACTGCGGGAGAAGTTTCTGCAATTGCCGGGGGTTGCTCCCAATATTGGCGGTTTTATTTCTCACCGCATGGATGAAGTTTTATCGGGGGTCAGAAGTGCGATCGCTGTCAAAATTTTTGGCCCCGATTTAGTCCAGTTGCGTCAAGTCGGGGAACAAGTCCGCGATGCCATCAAACCCATTGCGGGAGTCGTAGACTTACAATTAGAACCTCAATTACCTATCCGCCAAGTTCAAATTCATTATGACCGCTCGGCGGCGGCTGGTTATGGTTTAACTATGGCTGCCATTTCTGAAGTCGTGGCAACCGCCCTCAATGGTCAAGTGGTGTCCCAAGTCCCGGAAAATCAACAACTGATTAATATTATCGTCGGTTTGCCGATCGCCTCACGCAATAATTTAGATGCCATTGGGGCGATTCCCCTCTCTACCCCCACCGGACAAATTATTCCCCTCAGTGCTGTGGCTAGAGTTGAATATGGTATGGGGGCTAATGTGGTGAATCGGGAAAATGTGTCTCGTTTAATTGTCGTATCAGCCAACGTTGCGGAAAGAGACTTAGGCAGTGTGGTGAGTGACATTCAAGCTGCTATCCGCCAAAATGTCCAGTTACCCAATGGCTACTTTATCCAATATGGCGGACAGTTTGAAGCGGAACAAAAAGCCACCAATAATCTGGTCTGGTATAGCCTCCTGGCCGCGATTATGATTGCCATTTTGATGTTCTTCTCGGTTAAGTCTCTCCCGGCAACTGTGGCGATTATGCTCAATCTTCCCCTGGCCTTGGTGGGTGGTATTGTCTCGATTCTCTTAACGGGGGGGGTAATCTCCATTGCTTCTCTGATCGGGTTTATTACCCTGTTTGGGGTGGCTGTCCGCAATGGTTTGCTGTTGGTGGATAACTACAACCAGAAGTTTGCTCAAGGGATGCTGTTAAAAGAGGTTATTACTCAAGGGTCCCTAGAGCGGTTAAATCCTATCCTGATGACGGCTTTAACTTCTGCTCTGGGAATGTTACCGTTGGCGATCGCACAGGGGGCCGGAAATGAAGTTCTACAACCCCTCGCCATCGTGGTATTAGGAGGATTATTCACCTCTACGGCTTTAACCCTGTTAGTCATTCCAGCCTTATATACCCAGTTTGGCAAGTGGTTAATCCCCCGACTATCTCCTAATCAATGGGAGGAAACTTTCCGCAAGCATGAGCCATCTACCCCAGCAATTCAGTCAAAATCTTAGTTTTGATGGGTGAATAGACCCTTGTGGGGCTCCTTTGGCTCAAGTTATGGCGATCGTTCCGGGCGTCTTTTCCTCTCGAGTAAGTTTGAGGGTGACTCCAAAAACTTCAGCAAAACAGGCCGCGAGGACATCCCGGACTTGCTCGATGGAAATATCCGGGACTAATTCAGCCAGACTCCCTACGGGGAAATCAGAAATACCACAGGGAACGATCGCTTTAAATCCAGTTAAGTCAGGACAAACATTCAAGGCGAACCCGTGCATAGTAATCCAGCGACTCACCC
>NZ_JARPLU010000320.1:0-2662 GCF_032349615.1 Limnospira sp. PMC 1279.21
TGCCATGGATTCCGTTCTCCAAGCTGCGTCCTAACCACCTTGACTAATGCTATACGTCCTAACTTTTCTGTCTTGTGCTATAGCTCTGAACAAAGAAGGACAAAGCAGCGGTTGGTATCGCTGTGCCACTGACAATGTGGGCATCCACACCAGGAGCCGTGTGAGGTGAAAATCTCAAGCACGGTTTTGAATGGGAGGGGATGGAGGTGACTCCATTCTCGACCCCTACCCGATTTGTTACAGAGCGTGTTGACCTTGGGTTCCCTGCCTAATTTTGGTATCTTGGGATACAAAACTTAGGGACATATAAACAGTTATGGGGTCGGTCAGGAGTGCGTTCCTTGTATTCCGCCTAGGGGATGAAACCCCCACCAGGCGGCTATTTCAGGTATTTCAACCCTATTTCATGCCTGAAGGTTTCGCACTTATGACTTGTTTCTGGGTTTCATCCTCAGTTTAGGAAATCAGACCAGATATTAGTTGACTAAGTTCTCCTTGTGTTTGAGTTTGCTGTTGGCTGAGTTCCTGAATTTGATTAAATTGTGTTAACAACGATTCGATCTGCTCTTGTAAATTATTCCAGTTTTCCTCAAGGGATGGTAGTAATTCTTCATAGAGATTAGCGCGACCTTGAATTTCAGCTAACGTTTGTTTTTGTTTAATCCAACTCTGTTCTTGGGCTTCTAGTTGCTGACGTTTCTGTTCCTGTTCAGTTTCTTGTTGGGACAATTGCGCGTCCGTGTTAGAAATTTCAGTTTTTAATTGTTCCGTGCGATCGCGCAACTGCTCAAGTTCACTTCGGCTGGCTTGCTGCTGTTTTTCAATAGCAGCCAGAATTGACGGAAAGCCAAGAGCAACCCCCATATCAACAGTTCCGGCGCTACCTTGTCGTTGTAGCAAAACCGCTTGATACTGGTTCATGTGGTCTTCCCTTTCCCCCAAAGTCCGACGCTGTCCTTCTAGGGTTTTATTCAGCATTTGATAGGCATCTTGTTCATCGGCTAGATCCGATTCTTTCTGAGCGCGAACGCTCCCAGAAGCCCGATTAATTTCCTGTTGAAGTTCCTCAATTTCCTCTTGTTTGTATTTGAGTTCCTCTTCTTGTTCTTTAACCATGCGGAACCATCGATCCCATTCTTCCTGCAAGCGTTGAACTTCCGCCTGTAGTTGTTCAATGGGCATTTTCTGCAAGGGTGCCGTATCTACCTTAACTCCAGAAGTGGAACGACTAGCAACCGACTCAGAAAGACGTTGCAGTTGCTCTAACAGGGCCTGTCGGTATTCAATATTTTGTTCTAATCGCTGAATTTGTTGTTCATTGAATTCCAACAGATTTTGGCGGGAGTTCAGTTGTGCCCGATCATTTAACAACGTGATGTGGGACTGATGCCATTCTGACCACTGATGGCGCAGTGTAGTCACTTGGTCTACCTCCTGCTGCAACTCAGAAGCACGGTTGCGGTGTTCTTCCATTTGCTGACGGTAGGTTTGTCCTACAGAGATGCCATCATTGATCTGGTTTTGGGCTCGCTCTATCAATTCTCTGAGAGACTCGATAGAGTTACCACCTGAGAGTAGCTCCAGAAGTGCTTGCATTTCTTGGGCTTTTTCTGGGCTTAATCCTTTATGGGTTTCCAGTTCTGCCCGCTGTTCCTCAAGCGATCGCTTTTCTTCTTCAAGTTGCGATCGGCTACTCTCAACTTCGTGGCGAGCCTTGTCTATTTCAGCTCGCAGTTTCTCCTCTTGTTGTTTGCTCCTTTCCAGGCTCTGTCGCTGTTGTTCGAGCTTATCGAGTTCAGCTTCCAGATGATCCATCTGTTCTCGCCGAGATTCCATTTCCATTTCTCGGCGATTTAGTTCTTGTTCTCGGCGATTTAGTTCTTGAGTTTGGTAGGTGAGGGATTCTTTCCACTGTTCGATTTCTTCTTGTTGATTTTTGAATCTGTCTTGCAATCGGGAAAAATCTTCAAGAATTCTGACCAGTTTTTTGCCGTCCTCGATGCGCTGAACTTGTTTGCTGGCATTGAGTTCGACTAACACTAGAGCGCCATCCTTATAGCTGTTGGCATCCTCCGCCGGAACCAGATCGTCCCCCGGTACGGCGCTCCAATTGTTCTCGCCCCGCTGACAAACCAGCAACTTGAGTTCAGCCCGACCGCCACCTATAAAACCACTTTTCTGCTTTTGTACTTCCGCTAAATAAAGCACGGTGATTATCCTCTGATGCTGTTTAAGCTTTATTCCTAGGTTTAATCATATTCTGGTTTTCGATGTTAACAGTGGGTTGTTGACTGACCTTTAGTGAGGTACTCCCGACACTGATGCCAGATTATGGTGCGGGCTTCTCCCACAAGCTCGTGTATTACCACCGCTTATCGGGTTCGAGCCTTTTATAGTGAGTATTCCGCCTAGCCCCACTATCCAATATTTTCTCCAAATGTGACGATAGCAGTCCCCGCTGGTTATAATTACGCTTGAACATGGTAGCACACACCGCACCAATTCATCTGACCCGATCACAATGGAATGGGCTATCTGGAGCGCTGGAGTATCACAATATTTAAGTTTACCCTACTTTTGACCAAAGCTAATGGGATACAAGCCCCGCAGCAATTCTCATTTTGGCGAAAACCTGTTCAAGTCCCCGATTAGGGGTCGAGAA
>NZ_JARPLU010000321.1:0-2574 GCF_032349615.1 Limnospira sp. PMC 1279.21
ATTAGGGGTCGAGAATGGAGTCGCCTCCATCCCCTCCCATTCAAAACCGTACTTGAGAGTTTCCCCTCATACGGCTCCTAGTTTAATTGCCTCCTTGTTAAGAGTACAGCATCCTCTCCTCATCAAGAGCGGTTTTATCATCGTGACAATGGCGGTGTAATAGTTGAAGGTTCCTGTATTCATCCTTTCCACCGTGGCTTCGAGGTACAATGTGGTCGATTTCAACTATATCTGATGGGGAGAAGTATTGCCCGCACCAGGTACACTTGCCTTTCTGTTTTTTGAGTAGTTTAGCTACCCTATTTGGCGTATCGATTGCTTGTCCTTTCCTGGTTGCCCAGTAAGTCCAGTTTCCGTCGTATGGTGATGCGTCCGGGCGTACTAGGGTATGTCTAACAATTGGTGTCCAGTCGTGTTTATATAGATGTAGCCCATCTTTGGTTTGGAACATCCAGGTTTCCTGTCTTTCTACCCCGTTTCTGAGTTTGACCGTTCTCGGTTTAAAGTATTTTCTCAGTTTTCCATGGTTTGCTTTTCCGCATCTTGCGGCTGTCCATGCCCTTAACATTAACCAGACTATGTGGTCTAGTTTGCTGAAGGTCTCCGTTGAGACGACCCCTGAATAGTAGTTAGACCATCCTTGGATTATTGGGTTTAATTTGCTAATCAGGGCTGCTTGAGGTGCTGTTTTGTATTGTTTGATTACACCTTTTATCACTTCTGTATGGGCTTTAACTGCTTTCTTACTGGGCTTGATGTCTGTTTTGAATCCTAGTGGTTTCCCATTTGTATTCTTCCCAGTCTTATATTTTCCAACCTGGTATTGTCTGATATTGAATCCCAGAAAATCAAACCCTGGCTCCTCCGTTTTTCCACCGTATTCAATGTAATTGAGCGTGTGGCAGATTCGAGTTTTTTCGGGTTTAATCTCTAGTCCTACAGGTTTTAACCATTCGGAAATAGCAGTTTTGCACTGTTCAATGATTTCGAGCGATGGAGATATCACTACAAAGTCATCGGCGTATCGTATTGCCGTGGCTTGCGTTCTGTTCCTTTTCCTAGGATACATTGTTTCAATTAACCTAGCCATACCATCCAGTGCAATGTTGGCTAGGAGTGGACTTATTACCCCTCCTTGTGGTGTCCCTGTTTCTGTACCTTCAAATGCGCCGTTGTCCAAAACACCCGCTTTGAGCCATTGTTTTAGGTCTCTCTTCAGGGCGCTTGGGCAATGAATTTTGGACAGTAGGTAATCATGGTTTATTCGGTCAAAGCATTTTGCTATGTCTGCATCAAGGACGTAGTATTGTCCTAAATTTATTGCAGTGTAGATTCTGCTTATTGCGTCGTGGGTTGACCGTCCTGGACGGAACCCGTAGCTCGTGCCCTCAAATCTTGATTCCCATTCGGGTTCAAGTGCCGATTTAACCAAGGCTTGCCTCGCTCTGTCTTGGATTGTGGGTATCCCTAGAGGGCGTTTTTCGTCCCTTCCAGGTTTTGGTATCCACACCCGTCGTAGCGGTTTTGCTTTGAGATTTCCTTTGATGTTCTCCGCAAGCATCAGCCTTTGCTTGGGGGAGATTACTTTCACCCCGTCAACTCCAGCCGTTTTCTTGCCTTGATTGTCTTGGGTCACTCGTCGCACCGCTAGGAGCCTGGCATAATATGACTTCACCATTAGACGTTGCAACCATCTAACCTTTGCATCTTGTCCCGATTTAGCTGCTTGGTATATTCTCTTTTGGAGCTTAAAGACGTACCTTTGAACCTTAGCCCAATTGATACTCTTCCATACATTCGTAGTCTTAGTAAATCTCCGTTTGTCGAAGCCTTTACCTTCTCTCGATTTCGTCATATTGACTCCTACTTGGCTCTATCCTTGCAATCAAACCGTGACCTGTTAGCATATCCCTACCATTACAGTCGGGCGTTGGCTTCTGGTCACATCTCACATCCTCAAGGTATCCGCTTACACTTGTCGCTACTGAGTTTATCGACCTATTCCCTCAGAACTCTTGAGGACTTAAAACGTTCCGTTTATACGGGCATTCCATCCTTAGATTTATCCTCTCCACCGGGGTACTTTTAAAGGTCTGTGTAGGTAGTAAAACAAGAGCCTCCTACTTTTCCCCTTACTCTTTTGAGCGCAGCGTATCAACCTGTTTCGCTGCCCAATGATTACGATGGTTCATGCCGGATATTCGGTTTCCCTAATCATAGATGGTTGGCAGTGGTCTCAGTCCTGGTGTTAGGTTACACCTCGGAGCCTTCCGTTCCCCGCTTCAATCCTAGGGTTGTGAATCCTAAAACTGGGGGTGGCTATCGCCGTTACCCTCACCTCTGTATTGCGTCTCCTTTAATGTTAAGAGTTATTACAATTTATTACAGAGTATGTTGACCTTGGGTTCCCTGCCTCGATTTGGTATCACTTTGATACAAATCTTTGGGACATATAAACAGTTGTGGGGATGGTCAGAAGCGAGCTTCTTATATTCAACCAGGGGGTTGAAGTCCCCACTAGGCGGTTATTTCAGGCATTTCAGCCCTATTTCATGCCTAAACGTCTCGCACTAA
>NZ_JARPLU010000322.1:0-2499 GCF_032349615.1 Limnospira sp. PMC 1279.21
CCTAACCTTAGAGGGTGAAGGATGTGACCAGAAGCTAAAGCCCAATTGTCATGGTGGGGATATGCCCACAGGTCACGGTGGGGATATAGATACTGCGGTCAGTAAGAGTATAATGGCGAGGACGAGTTTAAAGACTACGTGGTGCATATAGCTCTGAACATCGAAGTAAAAAGCAGGTCTCTTGATTCTGCTCCTTTGACAAAACAGGGTATCCACACCAGGAGCCGTATGAAGGGAAACTTTCACGTATGGTTCTGAATGGGAGGGGATGGTGGTGACTCCATTCTCGACCCCTAACACATAGCGAAATGTTTTGACCGAATAAACCATGATTATCTACTGACCAAAATTCATTGTCCAAGTAGCCTGAAGAAAGACCTGAAACAATTGTTAAAAGCGGGTGTACTAGATAACGGCGTATTTGAGGAGACAGAAGCAGGGACACCCCAAGGAGGGGTAATAAGTCCAATACTCGCCAACATCGCACTGTTGGGAATGGAAAGGTTAATTAAAGAAATGTATCCAAACAAAGGAACAGCTATTCAGGTTAACCTTATGCGATCTGCCGATGATTTCGTGGTCATATCCAAAGACTTAGGAATCATTGAACAGTGCCCCATTGCCATTTCTGAATGGTTAAAGCCAGTGGGATTAGAAATCCAACCTGAAAAGACTCGAATTGGTCATACACTCAATAGGATTGAGTATGATGGCAAAACCCAAGAGCCTGGGTTTGATTTTCTCGGATTCAATATCAGGCAATACCCAGTTGGAAAACACATATCTGGGAAGACAGGCGGGATAGCAAGCCGATTAATCGGACACCCAACCCACATTAAACCCAGCAACAAAGCAGTTAAAGCCCATACAGAAGTGATAAAAGGTGTAATCAAACAACATAAAACTGCACCCCAATCAGCCTTGATTAGTAAGCTAAACCCGATGATTCGGGGATGGTCTAACTATTACTCAGGGGTAGTCTCATCTGAGACCTTCAGAAAACTAGACCACATAGTTTTTGAAATGTTACGGGCATGGACAGATTCGAGATGCGGAATGGCAAGTTACGAAAATCTAAGAAACTATTTCGGACACGGAACGGTCAAACTAAGCAACGGGAAAGAAAGCCATGAAACTTGGGTATTCAAAACCAAGGATGGATTCACATTATGGAATCATAATGTGAATCCAATTGTCCGACATACCCTAATACGCCCCGACGCCACACTTGATGACGGAAACTGGACCTACTGGGCAACCAGAAAAGGACAAGCAATTGAAACGCCAACAAGGGTAGCCATACTACTCAAAAAGCCAAAAAGCCTATGCGCCTGGTGCGGGCAATACTTCACCCCATCAGATTTAGTTGAAGTAGACCACATTGTACCTCGAAGCCACGGCGGAAAGGACGAATACAAGAATCTTCAACTACTACACCGCCACTGTCATGATGATCAAACGGCGCTAGATAACGCCAATGCTGTATCCTTAACAATGGAGCAGTCAAATTAGGAGCCGTGTGCTGGGAAACTCGCAAGCACGGTTTTGTATGGGAGGGGGAGATGGCGACATCTCTCTCGACCCCTACTCGGTTACGGTTCTCCCATGAAGTTTGCATAACCCAATAGTTAACCTAGTTGGGACTAACAGTATTTCCGGGGGAAGTGCGATCGCACCCTCCGGTATCTGCCGATTAACAGTGGGCTATCCCCCACGCCACTCTATCAATATCCTATACTCTCCCTAAATTACATCTTTTTGAGCCGACAAAATTATTATGGCTGCTCTGGAAATTGACGAATGTTAGTAGGTATTTTCCATTTACTATATAATAGACCGAGACTAACTAAATTAAAAGAAACCTTATTTATGAATACCGTCAAACAAGAAATTGAGTTGTTGCTGAAAAATTTACCGGAGGATTGCAGTCTTGAGGATATTCAATATCATCTTTATGTTATAGAAAAGTACCGCCAGGGTATTACTATTGCAGATAGTGAACGAAGATTAACACAAGAGGAAGCGGAAGGTTTAGTAAGTAAATGGGTTATCAAGTAGTTTGGTCACCGACAGCCATTGATGATATCGATGCGATCGCGGCTTATATTGCGCGAGACTCAGTTTCCTATGCGGCGGCGGTGGTACAGAGAATCATTGAGGCTACCAGAAATCTGAGCAAGTGTCCCCTCTCCGGTGGTATTGTTCAGGAGTTTGGTGACGAAACCGTTAGAGAACAGTTTGCTTACACTTACCGGATTATCTACCGTATTCAGGGAGATGTCGTAACGGTTGTGGCTGTGGTTCACGGTAAGCGATTGTTAAAGCTGGATTTGAATACTCACTAGATCCTATATACTGAGGAGAAACCACAGAGACATGAGTACACAGAAGTTTTATCTGTTCTGTCTTTTCTGTCTTTGTGGTTTATTTCTGCTCAGACCATTTATAGGATTAGTCAAGGTGGTTAGGACGCAGCTTTGAGAACGGAATCCATGGCAT
>NZ_JARPLU010000323.1:0-2494 GCF_032349615.1 Limnospira sp. PMC 1279.21
CAAGTTGGCTCGTTGAGTGAAGAATCCCCGTCGCTTTAGCGCGGGGAGTGTCAAACTACATATTGCTGATAATCCGTTGCAGGATTTCTACCCCTGTTAGGGCTTGCCATAAAAACAGTCCTAACAATACTGTGTTCAAGCCGATATGAGTATATCGCGCCCAATTAACCCCCTTTTGCATCAGGGGACTCAGAGAAGCTGAAACCGCCACCATTCCAGTCATCCCTAATCCTACTAGGAGATGAGGACCCACAAATAATTTATGGTTGTTGATATAGGTGACACTCATTCCACCAATAGAGCCTAGCACCATCAAAGCCAGGATCAGCGACCCGACTTGATAGTGTTTGCTATTGAATTTTCCCTTGATCAGTTCTTTTTTCTGTTCCCCCTCGGATGACCTGGTGCGCCGAATTTGCACCCCTAGGTACATTGCGTAAATTGTTAGCGCTAACAACACCCACATAATCGCTGGGTGAATAAAATTCAGGTAGGGTTTGATAGTATCTGGAATTGGCAGATCCATAGTGTTCTCCGAATCGGTAAAATGATGAAACCTTAATAAAACTTAGCATATTACCGATCAGTTGTGTTTGTGATATCTTCCGGCTGTGGGAATTTGCTTATGTTATGGGCTAAAAAGATTGACTGTTTTTGATAGATCCTGCGAAGATGCAATTGGCAACTGCGGGGTTCTCTATTATGGAGTCATCGTAGTTCTGTCCTCCAACCAACGAGTGGGATGAGAAAAACATTTCATGGGTTCAACAACACAGCGGGACACTACCTTACTTAGAGCGGTTAAGACGGGTAATTTAATTAACACCCGCGCTCTCCTGGCTAAGGGGGGAAATGCTAACGCTAAAGATCGCGATGGTGTTACGGTGTTAATGTTCGCAGCACAGGCAGGATACTTGGAGATTTTGCGGGTGTTGGTGCAACGGGGAGCTGATGTTAATTATGCTAGTCGCCGCTATGGTATCACGGCCCTTATGGTGGCGGCGGCTCATGCTCAACTTGATTGCGCTCGTTTTCTACTACAAAGCGGCGCTAATGTCAATGCTCAAAATGAGGACGGTAGCACGGCTCTCATGGCTGCTACCCAGATGGGCGATCGCTCTATGGTAAAATTGCTATGCCACCATGGGGCTGATGTTAATGTCATCGATCGCTCCGGCGATACAGCCTGGAAATTAGCCCTATCACAAAACCATCTCGAAATTGCTGAAGACCTCCGGGAAGCTGGGGCTACCTTAGATCCATTACCTGATTCGAGCATATTATTTCCGGTGGTTGCCTCTGGTCGCCCTGAAGGTCTCCCCACCTGGCTAGACATGGGTTTAAATGTCAATGTCTGTAATGAGTCTGGGGAAACTCCCCTTATGGTGGCTACTGATAGGGGAGATTGGCAAATGGTAGAATTATTGATCCGAGCTGGGGCTAATGTTAATGCCCGCAATAGCGATGGTAGCACCGCTCTCATGGCGGCGGCGGCTCAGGGTCAATTATCTATCGCTAGTGCCTTGCTTAAAGCTGGGGCTGATATTTATACTGGCGATCGCGATGGTGAAACTGCTCTACATTTGGCTGTCCTAGAAGGACACCAGGATATGGTGAAACTCCTATTGGGTTGGGGTGCTGATGTTCACGCGGTTAATCGCTTCGGCGATGTCCCCCTGATGTTGGCAGCTATCCAGGGACATAGTGAAATTATGACTCTGTTAGTTCCTCGTATTTCTCGCGATCGCCGTGATGCTCTTCTTAATGCTAAAATTAGTGGCGAAACTCCTCTTTCTTTGGCTATCCGACAGGGAGATTTAAACGCTGTACAAATCCTGCTTAATAGTGGTGCCGATATTCATCTGACTACAGAAGGCGGTAAAACTCCCTTGATGACCGCCGCTGAAGTGGGAAATGTGGCGATTATTGAACGGCTACTTCTTACCCCAATTGACCTGAATCTTCAGGACGAAAAGGGAGCTACAGCTTTGATGTGGGCGGCTCATCGTGGTCATCAGTTCGCAGTTCAATTGCTCATTGAACGCGGTGCAAATATTAATCTTAAACATCGTGGGGGTTGTACAGCTTTAATGTTAGCCGAATTTAACCGACATCACGAAATTGTTAAGCTGTTGAGAGCCGCTGGCGCTCAAGAATAACTTGATTTTTTATTCAATTAACCAACCCTCGCGCGGAAAGAATAGAGGTTGACAGGGACGGCGAGGAATGCTATGATAGATGTATAGTTAAACAATTGTAATATGTCTATCCACAAAAAAAAAGCATATATCTCCATTATGTAAAATATACCATGAAGCCCAGGCAAAAGTCAAGTCCCCTGCCTCGAATCGGGCGAATTTTTAACATTAATTAAAATTTGTTACAAAACTTAACATAAATGGGAAGATCATGATTTCCCAGGAGGTTGAGCAATTGACGCTGATACATTTACGCGACATTTATCCGGCTATTGCCTGACAATGCGACGATAGCT
>NZ_JARPLU010000324.1:0-2478 GCF_032349615.1 Limnospira sp. PMC 1279.21
CCCACAAACAAATTGCTCACTACTTGACTCACAACTACAGCATAATTTTTCTGCCCACCTTCGAGACTTCCAACATGGTTGCCAAAGCCAAGCGGAAAATCAAATCCAAGACTGCCCGAGCCATGCTGACATGGGCGCATTATCGATTCAAACTAACCCTGAGACATCAAGCCGAGATAACTGGAACCACAGTTGTAGATGTGACGGAAGAATACACCAGCAAAACCTGTACTCACTGTGGTCAGATGCATTCCCAGCTAGGTGGCTCAAAAGTGTTCCGATGTCCTGAGTGTGGGTTCACTCTACCCAGGGACTGGAACGGTGCTTTTGGAATCTTTCTAAAAGCTTTGCGGGATACCGCCTCTGTTACCTTAACGGGTAATAGTGCTATCGTCGCATTGTCCGGCAATAGCCGGATAAATGTCGCGTAAATGTATCAGTTCCCCTAGAATTGATGGGGTAGGATCTGCAAAAAACCCCCATTAACTTCGCGCTAGGGGGATGTTGCAGAAACCCCAATCGTCAGTCATTTGGGCATCCCGGTCCATGTCAAGTAACAGGAATGCCAAATTCCTCTATCAGGATATCGTCATTATCATCGGCGATCGTCGCGACAATAGTAATAGCTCGCGATATTTCCCCCGGCGTAATGCCAGCTAAAGTGCGGGTAGTCAGAACTACCACCTGATTATTAGTGATGGCAAAATGGGATTCAAACGTCGAAAGCCAATTCATTTCCAGCAGCCTCTTCATCAGCTGATCCTCATTTTTGACTGGGAATTGCAGAATAGGAGACCACACCGTTAGCGTATCATCTTCCGTTTCTCCCGTCAGTTGTACAAACACTATTACACTGCCATACTGAAACTTCCAGAGATGACCCGCGTCACTCTGACCAACCATCGCTTTCTGGTCTTGGGCTAAACCCGCAATCACCGTTTCAATTTCTTCCCTGTAGCCAATACTAGAGCGATCGCTAATACTGATGTCGTCAGTCATATCTTCAGGCATAGTGTCCAGGTTAGTCTGATTTGTCGATGTCATAGCAAATCTGTTTATTAAGTGTTCTTGAGCCTATATTTACTCTATTTAACAGTATCACCTGCTAGAGTGTGCTTCTTGTGAGCGATCCAGTATTTACTCACAAAGTGCTGTTCCGTGCTAATTCCTTCAAATCCTACCTGAGAGAGGCGATCGCTCAAATCATCCGTAATATAATTGCGATAATAAGGCTCATGGAACATCACCGCAAAATTTTCCATCATCTCCTTCAACTCAGGACAATCAATAGCCTGAATCGAATCACAAATAACAAATACCCCTCCCGGTTGCAGTACCCGATAAGCCTCCTCAATCACCTTCTGACGCGCGAGTGGTGGCAGTTCGTGAAACAAAAACACAGAAGTAATACCATGGAAATAGTTATCCTGATACGGTAAAGCCTCAGCATTAGCTTGGATTAATTGAGGTAGTTCCCCCGGAATTCGCGATAACAATTGATTAGCCTTGCGTAAATAAGCCCCCGACAAATCCACCCCATATAAACTAGCCTTGGGAAAAGTAGCTCCCATAAACTTCAAAGTTCGACCCGTCCCACAAGCCACATCTAGCACCCGTAATTCCCTAGCCGAAACCCCCTCAAAACCCTGTAAACCACCTTTCAGAGGCGCTAATACCCGCCGCCTCATCGCATCTGCACCCCCATTAAACAGGATATCAACTGCTCTATAAAACTTAAACAAAACCGGACATAGCCGGATATTGATGTTTATTTCTGGCTTCGTCCGGGACTGTCGGCAGCACCCCGTCCACAAGTGTAATCGTCTGAACCAGGCGATTTTTCTAAATTTATACTGGCGTTCAAATCTCTATCAATCTTCAGCCCACAGTTCTGACATTCAAAAGTCCGACGGACTAGGGGCATTTGTTGACGATGGCCACAGTTAGAACAAAGTTGACTGGATGGATAAAATCTATCGGCAATAATCAACTTTGAACCATAACGTTCTGCCTTGTAACCTAGTTGACGACGGAACTCATAAAATGAAGCATCAGCGATAGAACCCGCCAAACAATGATTTTTCAGCATACCTGACACATTCAAATCTTCAATGACTACTTGGCTGTGGTTTTTAGCCAAAAAAGTAGTTATTTTATGAATCGTGTCACGGCGAATATTAGCGACTCTTTGATGTAGCTTTTGAACTTTTAAGAGACATTTGGCCCAATTTTTTGAGCCTTTGACTTTGCGACTTAAATGGCGTTGTAATCTGGCTAGTTTTTTGGTCGCTGCTTTATAAGCCTTGGGATTAGAGAATTGGGTCCCATCGGAGCAAGTCGCCAAATTGTTAATTCCTAGGTCTACCCCGATTCTCTCTCGGAATTTCGGTGTAATTTCTGGCGTGATTTCTACGAAAAAGCTAATATACCAGTCACCTGCTTGGCGCGTTATAGTGACTTTCTTAACTAGACTGGGTG
>NZ_JARPLU010000325.1:0-2459 GCF_032349615.1 Limnospira sp. PMC 1279.21
CATAATTCCCACAAGTCAGCTTGATAAACCCGCCCCCAGGGTGCTAGATCCGCCATCGGGAAAAACCAGCCAACTATATACACCCGCCCCAGGGTGCGTAGGGGCGGGTTCCGCAGTCAGCCATAATTCCCACAAGTCAGCTTGATAAACCCGCCCCCAGGGTGCTAGATCCGCCACGGGAAAAACCAGCCAACTACCTACACCCGCCCCCACGCCATAAAACACACCGGGATATTACACCCGCCCCTACCCCATCAATTCCCAACATAACTCCCGAAAGCGATCGCCACTGATTAAACTGATTAATGTTTATTTTTTCAAAAAAAAAAAAATAGCCCAGCCCGTCACCGCTCCAGGGGGTTGACAAGCCGAGCGAATGGGGATATGATAGAGTCATATCCTAAATAATGGGAGGCATGACTTAAATAAAAAAATCACGAATATCCCATTATTCAATATAGTAGCAGAAGCGCCGCCCAAAAGCAAGGGTTTCCCAAAAAAAAGTGGCGCGGGGGCGCCCAGATAATTTTTTTTTATTTTTCGGGATAAAATTAGTTGTAGGGGCGGGTTCCGCAGTCAGCCATAATTCCCACAAGTCAGCTTGATAAACCCGCCCCCAGGGTGCGCGATCGGCCACGGGAAAAACCAGCCAACTATATACACCCGCCCCTAGCGATAAAACACACCGGGAACTATATACACCCGCCCCTAGGGTTCTGCATTGTAGTGTTACCTGGGTTCAAATTGAATTTGGGCTGTTAGACATCCTTGGGAAACAACAACTAAAATTTGGATGGTATCCAGACCGAAGCCTGCCATTTTGGTGGAATACGCCACCCGGAGCAGAATGGCGAGGTTATTGCTCTATCCTTAAATTTGACGACTAACTAACATAGACTAACCCCCAACCAAGAAGCGATCGCTCAAGAGGTAAGCGATCGACCCTTAAACTCAAAAACCGCCCCGGTGCATTTCTTTTGTAAAGTGCAACTACTTGCAGTTATTTTGGTTCGCTAGGTAGCTATCAGCGAACTCAGTTAAAACCCTCCGCAGTTCTCGCTTAGGTATAACCGCAAGTTTGTCTTTTAAATCCTGGGCTACTCTAATGCCAAACAGTATATTCGCGGGTTGAGATCCTTCCTGTTTCAGCTTACTTGGATTCTTGTCTGTGAAAAAGTTGGGATTGCCAACTCGATCATAAACGCCTCTTCTGCCTCTTTTCATTTTTTTACCCTCTGTAAAGTTTTGTAAACAATTGCACGTTTTCGGTACTATTGTGTATAATCTTATCAGAGGGATAAGGAAAGAGCCGTTGCAGCGGCTCTGACCCATCAAATCTCTCAAAACGGTTAAGAACCAATTAACTCATCAGTTGAGGATTCTATATGCATACTACCACACAGAGCAAATCTTTGGCAAGTATCTTGTACAGCAAAGCCGCCGTCGCGCGGATTTGTGGTTGCTCTCACCAAATTATTGCCAGGGTTGAAATTTGGTGGAAAGTAATTTTTGTTGTTTTCAAAAAGGGTCACGGGTTGAGACCCAAGTTTGTCAGTAAAAAATCTTTTCATCAAAACTTCCAAACCTTCAGGAAACGCAACACCGGGAAGCTAGAAATATACCCCCACAATCAACCCTATAAATTTGCTGTTGTTAATCCCCAAGGAGACACCTATGAAGTGTCCATCGAAGAAGAGGAAATAACTTGCACTTGCCAGGATTTTGATTTCCAGAGTAAAAACCGTGATGTACTTACCCTAGAAACCGGAACGCGCTGGATTCCCAAGTGTAAGCATATTCACAAAGTATTAGAACTTGGCGATAGGGAGGAGCTTAGAGATTTGATCAACTCTGAAGGGGGTGTTGAGTTTGACGCAGACGACAACTGGTTAATCAGTGATGATTGGGTCAGTGATTATGAATACTCCCAAGTGCCACCCAACTGGTAATTTTCGGTAACTTCCAGGAATCGGTGATTAATCCCTCCCTTCACCCAACCTCGCCAACACAACGACTAAGGAATCCATCATGACCACCACTATCTATAAAAAACTGTTAACTGTCCGAGCCTCAATCTCCGATCTAAACAGAAGCGGGTACAACAAATTTAAGCAGTTTCATTGCTCGACTAATGTTTATTTTTTCAAAAAAAAAAATAGCCCAGCCCGTCACCGCTCCAGGGGGTTGACAAGCCGAGCGAATGGGGATATGATAGAGTCATATCCTAAATAATGGGAGGCATGACTTAAATAAAAAAATCACGAATATCCCATTATTCAATATAGTAGCAGAAGCGCCGCCCAAAAGCAAGGGTTTCCCAAAAAAAAGTGGCGCGGGGGCGCCCAGATAATTTTTTTTTATTTTTCGGGATAAAATTAGTTGTAGGGGCGGGTTCCGCAGTCAGCCATAATTCCCACAAGTCAGCTTGATAAACCCGCCCCTGCGGGTTCCGCAGTCAT
>NZ_JARPLU010000326.1:0-2421 GCF_032349615.1 Limnospira sp. PMC 1279.21
GACCTAGCCACTTCCGGGGTAATGTTCTCAATTGATACAGAAACCGGATTCAAAAATGCCGTCATCATTACCGCCGCCTATGGCTTAGGGGAAACCATAGTCCAAGGGACTGTCAACCCTGATGAATTCATGGTATTTAAACCCATGTTGCGGGAGGGTTTTCGACCCATTATCGCCAAGCGTCTGGGTAGTAAAGCCGTGAAAATGGTTTACGATCGCCAGGAAGCTACCCGCCTTATTCCCGTCCCAGAAACCGAAAAACAAAAATTTGCCCTAAGTGATGAGGAAATTCTCAAGCTGGCTAAATGGGCGCAAATTATCGAAGATCACTATAACCAAATTCGGGGCTGTTATTCCCCCATGGACATTGAATGGGCGAAAGACGGCCAAACTGGGGAATTATTTATTGTCCAGGCGCGTCCCGAAACAGTCCAATCTCAAAAGTCCGATCGCATTTGGCAACAATATCACCTCCAAGGTACAGCAGAAGTCTTAGTCGAGGGTCGCGCTGTAGGCGATCGTATTGGTCAAGGTAAAACCCGCGTTTTGCTTAATGTCCAGCGCATTCATGAATTTAAACCCGGCGAAATTTTAGTTACCCAAAAAACAGACCCCGACTGGGAACCAATTATGAAAAAAGCCTCCGCCATTATTACCAACTCCGGCGGTCGCACCTGTCATGCGGCGATTATTGCGCGAGAAATGGGCATTCCCGCCATTGTCGGCTGTGGTAATGCTACCGATATCTTACGCACCGGTCAAGCCGTAACCGTTTCCTGCGCCGAAGGCGAAGTCGGTAAAGTCTATCAGGGTTTAGTACCTTTTGCGATCGCCAAAACCGTATTAGACGATTTACCCAAAACCCGCACCCAAATTTTACTCAATATTGGCAACCCAGCCGAAGCCTTTAGCCTTGCTTCTCAACCCTGTGACGGCGTAGGACTAGCGCGACTAGAATTTATCATTGCTAATCAGATCCGAGTCCATCCCCTCGCCTTAATTAACTTTTACCAACTCCAAGATGAAACCGCGCGCCAGGAAATTGACAGACTCACCGCCGGATTTAATAGCAAACCCGACTATTTTGTTAGTCAACTCGCCCAAGGAATTGGCACTATTGCTGCTGCTTTTTATCCCAAACCCGTCATTGTACGCATGAGTGATTTAAAAAGTAACGAATACGCCAATTTGCTGGGAGGGCGACAATTTGAACCCCTCGAAGAAAACCCCATGATTGGTTGGCGGGGTGCGTCTCGGTATACTGACCCCAAATATCGCCCAGCCTTCGCCTTGGAATGTCAAGCGATCAAGCGGGTTCGCGATGAAATGGGATTAGCTAATGTCATTCCCATGATTCCTTTCTGTCGCACCCCCGAAGAGGGTCAGCAGGTCTTAGCAGAAATGGCAAAACATGGCTTAAAACGCGGCGAAAATAGTCTGCAAGTTTATGTCATGTGTGAGTTACCCAGCAATGTTTTATTGGCTGATAAATTTTGCCAGGTGTTTGATGGTTTTTCTATCGGTTCCAATGATTTAACTCAGTTAACTCTCGGTTTAGATCGTGATTACGGACTGGTAGCCCACATTTTTGATGAACGCGACGAAGCCGTTAAGCGCATGATTAAAATGGTCATTCAAACGGCGAAACGTTACGATCGCAAGATTGGTATTTGTGGTCAAGCCCCCAGTGATTATCCTGAATTTATCCGATTTTTGGTAAACTTAGGGATTGATTCAATTAGCCTCAACCCTGATTCTCTACTCAAGACCCTACTAGAGGTCGCCAAAATCGAGAAATAGGAGATCTGATTTCAGTTCAATATAGCAGTTTATCCTTTATCCTAACCCTCTCCTCCTTCTATGGCTCCCTATACCACAGGGACAGAGGGGGGTGAGGGAGTTTTTATGAGCGATTATTTATACCCCCCTGGGGGGGATATCCCCCCCAAAATCTCCGTATTTTCACTAAAAAATTTGCATAATCTTTATAAAACAAATAAATTATTTAAAGATTTAGTAAAGATTGCCAATTTGGCTGGACAAAGAACTGATAACTTTTCCATAATAGAGTCATCAGCTAAAAAGTTATGAATCTTCCAGGACTCGCATCTTACTGAACTGCTATCTTAAAACTTACGGAGACCAACCCCCATGAAATCCACAATCCTTGCAGCATTTACAGCCGTCACAACTACCCTAGCCGTTGCTGGTTCCGCTGCTGCATTCACTATTCAACGAGCCGATGAACACTTTCAAGGGCTGATTAACTCCGGTGTTTTTAATGACTATATCCACACCGAATATCAAGCCCTAGACCCCTCATTTGTTTCTAGTCGTCAGCTAGATTTGAGTAAACTAACATTAGATTTCAACCATGAAGTGAAAGTGCATTTCCTCAGTGAGGGTGCATGGTATCGCAAC
>NZ_JARPLU010000327.1:0-2385 GCF_032349615.1 Limnospira sp. PMC 1279.21
AACCCGTCAATAATTAAGATTTGTTGCTAAAGGATATGCACCAATCGTCCCGTATACTAAGACTGAATGGAGTGCATATTGAGTGTGACGATACGACTATCGGGTTAAGTGAATTCCCGCGATAGTAGTCAGGATAGGGGTTTAAGTAAAATGCGGATGGCGAGACTCGAACTCGCAAGGCAAAGCCACACGCCCCTCAAACGTGCGCGTATACCAATTCCGCCACATCCGCAGAAGACAACCGAGGACTAGGAATGATTTTTCCCATCGGTGTGCTAATTTACCATTGTAGCACCAAACTCCAAAATTGCCAAACTTTTTTTGCCAACAAATTTGGGTAGTATCTTCCACAAAGTCCCAAAATAACATATCCTAACTGATTATTGCCCGAACACCACCGAAAATGCGGTTTTCAAAGATCCTGATTGCCAATCGTGGGGAAATTGCCCTACGGATTCTCCGAAGTTGTGAAGAAATGGGGATTGCCACAGTGGCCGTCCACTCCACTGTAGATCGCCATGCCTTGCACGTCCAGTTAGCCGACGAAGCTGTTTGCATAGGCGAACCCAGTAGCAGCAAAAGTTATCTAAACATCCCCAACATCATCTCCGCAGCCCTAACCCGGAACGCCACCGCCATTCATCCTGGCTATGGTTTTTTAGCGGAAAATGCCAGATTTGCGGAAATTTGTGCTGACCACGACATCGCCTTTATCGGTCCAACCCCGGAGGCGATTAGGTCAATGGGAGATAAGTCCACAGCCAAAGAAACCATGCAGCGTTTCGGTGTTCCCACCATTCCCGGTAGTGAAGGCTTAGTCACCAATGACAAAGCTGCCCAAAAAATAGCCCAAAAAATTGGCTATCCAGTAATTATCAAAGCCACCGCCGGGGGAGGAGGTCGGGGAATGCGACTGGTCCGAAGCGCCGAGGAACTCCCGAAACTATTTTCCGCCGCCCAAGGAGAAGCAGAAGCAGCCTTTGGAAACCCAGGCTTATATATCGAGAAATTTATCGAGTGTCCCCGCCATATTGAATTTCAGATTTTAGCCGATGGATTTGGGAATGTGATTCACCTAGGGGAAAGGGACTGTTCAATTCAGCGACGACATCAAAAGCTACTGGAAGAAGCGCCCAGTCCGGCTTTAAATCCTGAACTCCGGCGAAAAATGGGAGAGGCGGCGGTGAAAGCAGCCGCATCAATTAACTATACCGGGGCGGGAACAGTAGAATTTTTACTCGATCGCCATGGGAAGTTCTACTTTATGGAAATGAATACCCGTATCCAGGTAGAACACCCGGTAACAGAAATGATAACGGGGCTAGATTTAATCGCCCAACAGATCCGCATCGCCCAAGGACAAAAATTGCATCTCACCCAAGATCAAATTCAGCTTAGGGGTCATGCGATCGAATGTCGGATTAATGCGGAAGATCCAGATCGCAACTTTAGACCACACCCCGGACGCATCAGCGGCTATCTTCCACCGGGGGGTAATGGGGTCAGGATTGATTCCCATGTGTACACCGATTATGAGATTCCCCCCTATTACGATTCTCTCATTGGTAAGCTAATTGTCTGGGGTCCTGACCGGGCAGCGGCTATAGTAAGGATGAAACGCGCTTTGCGTGAATTTGCTATTACCGGAGTTCCCACAACCATCAGTTTTCATCAGAAAATTATGGAAACCCCGGAGTTTCTCGAGGGTAAGGTTTACACCAATTTTGTGGAACAGTGGATGAACAAAAATTTGCCTTCTCGTTAAACAATCATTCTCAGAATTCCCTGTTGTCCCAGTAACAATTCCCGCAGGAGGCTAAAAATCCCTACCCAAATCACCGGGGTAATATCCACGCCTCCCAAAGGGGGAATCACTTTGCGGGTGATGGCTAAAAAGGGTTCCGTTGGCCAGAAAATCAGATTAAACGGAAACTGATTTAACTCGGCTTGGGGATACCAGGTCAAAACAATGCGGAAAATAAATAATAGGGTCATTCCCGCCAGGAACAAGCCCAGAGTCCAGTCTAAGATGGTAAAAGTTGTCATGGCCTTGAGTTGAAGTTTGTTAACCTTTTCCCATTTTAGGGGTTAGCCAGCCCCCTAAATTGGCAGTGGTTGCCAAGTTACAGCCTGTTCAGAAATCATCTGATCACCTCTCAAAGTCCCTCTCCCTCTATGGGATCCAGATTTAGGGTGAGGGCAATATATTAAGCGACTGGTGAACAAACTGTAACTAAAAGGGAGTTTGATGGGCTAATTGACATATTCATGGTTGATGGTATGATAGATGCACATGACATTACGACAATAGTGCGGGAGTCTGAAAGCGCCGTCGCTTTAGCGCGGGGATGAAAGACGACACGGCGACTTGAGTCGCCGTCCTGA
>NZ_JARPLU010000328.1:0-2371 GCF_032349615.1 Limnospira sp. PMC 1279.21
CCAGCCAACCTACTAGAGTCCGACTGTGTTGTGTAAAGCGATCGCACCAGCCAACTACTAGAAAGTTGCGGCGGGGGATGGGTTGATGGGTTGAGAAAGGGGGTTTCTGAGTTGCCGAATTAGTAGCAGGAAACCCCACATAGTTGAGTTATCTTTATGAAAACGGAAAAAGTGATAAACTAGACCAAAATGCCTAAATCATACTAATGCCCCGGAAGATTCGAGAGTTGAAAGCTCAAATTGCACAGTATGGCTTTGTTTACTTGCCTAAGCGCGGTAAGGGCAGCCATGAGCGTTGGCGACATCCTCTGATTGGAAAAACCCTGACCATTTCAGGTCAGGATGGAGATGATGTGCCCCGTTACCTAGAAAAACAACTGGAAAAACTGCTAACTGAACTGGAAGGGTTGAGAGAGGAGGAAGATTCATGAGTCGATACAGCATGATTGTTCAATGGTCTGATGAAGATGAGCTTTTCCTAGTCACCATTCCCGAGTTTTCTGAGCAGGTCGTGATGCCTTGTACTCACGGAAAAACTCGGGAAGAGGCAATCCGCAATGGGGAAGAAGTGATTGAAATGTATCTAGCAGCTTGGCAGGCGGAAGGTGAGGTCATTCCTCAACCGAAAACACTTGAGGTGGTTTGATGCTTTTGTCCCAACAGAGCCTATGCTGGATGCTGATGCTCTGATGTTTTCGGATTTTTTCGCCGACTTATCCGCCATATACCCCCTGCCAAGTTCCGGCAACTTTGAGTAAATCTGTGGCGGTTTTCCCTGGTTTTAGCGGGGGCAATTTTTGCCAGCCAGAGGATTGAGTAGGTTCGGAGGTTTCTAGGGAGTCGAGAAACTCACTAACGAGGGCAAGTCTTTCCGGTGAGAGGTTGTTGAGTTGGCTGGCGACTTTTTCGCGTAGTTGAGTTGTATTCATGGTTTTGTTGAGCCATTTAAGCTAATTATAGCACCAGGAGTAGGTTATGTGAACCCAGGAAACTCCACCAAAACTTAACCACTCCCAGCCTAGCCGACTGTGTTGGGTTTCGCGATCGCACCAGCCAACCTACTAGAGTCCGACTGTGTTGTGTAAAGCGATCGCTCCACCCAACCTACTAGAAAATGGCGGCGGGGGATGGGTTGAGGGGTTGAGAAAGGGGGTTTCTGAGGCAGATTTGGGTGAGGAGGCAAAGGTTATGGCAGAAACGGGGTTGATCAGATATCGATTAAGTTTCATTGACCATATTCAAAATCTGGTTGTATAAAGCCGAAGATACTCTAAACTCTGACGTAGCAATCAGAGCATCCATCAGAGGTTTGACCGCAGTAATTAAATTTTTCTGCTTGGCTTCAACCAGAATGCCTAGCAATCCAGTAATCTTGATGCCTAAACGGTCAGCCTCCGCTCGACCCCGACGCTCATCAATCAACAACAAATCTGCCTGAAGCTCTATGGCAAGAGCGATCGCCTCTGCCTCTCCCGGATCTAACCTTACCTCATTTTGAAGCTGTTCAACCACACTACGGTTAACTAATGCTCTGACTTTTAACCAGGCTGCACCTTGAACTTCCAGAGTTCCGGGTACGGGAGGGTCAATATCAACGAGTTCCCGATACACAGATTCAGGAATAGTCACTTGATGGTAAAGTTGAGACAGAAGTTTTAGGTGGTGAATTGCCGCCAGGTTAGTGATTACTGATGTATCACTAATGACAATCACAAGCGTCCCAACTCCCGTAAATTCTTGATATCTAAGGCAAAATCTTCCACATCGTAGGAGTAAAGCGGGATATCTCGTTGTTTCAGAAGTTGGCGAAAAGCACCGGATGGCATATCTGCCAATTTACTGGCATAGCCCAAGGTCAAACGCCCGGTTTGAAACAGGTGTAATGCTACTTCTTGGCGAAATTCGCTTGGGGTAAGCTGAGAGGCTTCCAGGATTTCGTCTGAGATGAGTACAGTCATAAGCAGTTGACTCTATCCCAATTGGGGCTGATTAATTTTATTCCTAATTGTAGCATATATTTCATGATTTAATATGACCAGGAGTAGGTTGGGTGAACCCAGGAAACCCCACCAAAACTTAACCACTCCCAGCCTAGCCGACTGTTTTGTGTAAAGCGATCGCACCAGGAGTAGGTTGGGTGAACTCCGTAAACCCAACAAATCAGTAGGTTATATGAACCCAGGAAACCTGACAAAAACTTAACCACTCCCAGCCTAGCCGACTGTGTTGGGTTTCGCGATCGCTCCACCCAACCTACTAGAGTCCGACTGTGTTGTGTCAAGCGATCGCACCAGCCAACCTACTAGAGTCAGAGTCTGTTGTGTAAAGCGATCGCACCAGCCAACCTACTAGAGTCCGACTGTGTTGTGTA
>NZ_JARPLU010000329.1:0-2313 GCF_032349615.1 Limnospira sp. PMC 1279.21
CTAAAAGCTTTGCGGGATACCGCCTCTGTTACCTTAACGGGTAATAGTGCTATCATCGCATTGTCAGGCAATAGCCGGATAAATGTCGCGTAAATGTATCAGTAATTAATTTATGACTAGCACCACTACCAAAACTAGACTGTACTCAAGCCGTATAGATTTACCGGAAGACACCCGGTCTCAAATTATCACAATCCTCAATCAAAGTTTAGCAACTACTCTCGACCTGAAAACCCAGGTTAAGCAGGCTCATTGGAATGTTAAAGGGCTGAACTTCTACTCCCTACATCTGTTGTTTGATGAACTAGCAGGGGAATTAGAGGGATATGTGGATATGATTGCTGAACGAGTTACCGCCCTGGGAGGTTATGCGATGGGAACGGCTCGTCGGGCAGCGTCTGAATCGATTTTACCAGAATATCCACTAAATATTGATAATGGCACAGATCATATTGTGGCTTTGGCCGATCGCTTTGGTGTGTATGCTAAGTCCCTGCGAGAGGCGATCGACAAAACTGATAATCTGGGTGATGCAGACACAGCAGACCTATATACAGAAATTTCCCGCACTGCTGATATGCGCCTGTGGTTCTTAGAAGCCCACCTACAGGGTAATGCTAATCAGCCATTAGCCAGCCACTAGACTCTTGCATAAAATCCGATAATTTCCGGCTCGATCCCGAAATTACTCCTCAAAGGAGATGATCGATGCAGGTCCAGGATTAGACCTACGTTAAGGGGGTGATGACACCTACAGGTGAGCGCCAGCCTGTTGCTCTGTCGTCTATCTTTAAGGAACGAGATGAGTGGATTTGTAAGCTCCAGTGAGCTAGACGTAAAAAGCCCCTTTAACATGACCGAGGCAAACATTACCCCATCTGGGAGATAGCTTAAATGCCAAATTACCAAAATTACGTTTTTGTGGTTGACACACTGGGGCAACCGTTAAGTCCCACTCATCCGGTTGTATAAATTTTCCTGAGTTTTCCGGTCATTACCAGGTTATAGACTTGCTGATAACCACCATCTGGGCTAGGCTACATTTATCAGAGAAATGGGTTTAAAACCTTGCACTTCAGGGCGACTTTGTGCTAAAACTCAAAGAAGCGGAAAATCAGATGTGTAGTCGTGGCACGCGAACTGACCGTTGTCAAAAGGCTAGTGTCACCAACCTTCCATTAGGTTGCCCCAATACCTCACTGCTCTCTAACAAAGAATATGGCTTCTGTGGGTGAAAATAGAACTTAAAATAGGGTAGGGCATACCCGAATTTACGCTTGGGGAGTAGTCCATAGCGAGTGCTTGCTGTAAAAGGTGTAGTCGGATACGACATGAAACTGTAAGACCAAAACTAACTTAGGTTAGTGGAGGCAGGATTGGGCCCAAGAATCCTCGGACTTCAGGACGAGGAGTGTCAACAGCAAGGTTGTCTAGCCATGAACGGGTCGCCATCATCATCTGACTATACCCCGCAGTTACAAAAACTTATGCGGCGGGCGGGGTTTTCCAGTATACGAGAGTTAAGCCGATATTCAGGGGTCGAGGAGAGACAGTTCTTTCGGCTATGTCAGGGTTTGGTCATGCAGACCCGGGTGGATGTTTTAATGAAAATTGCGGAGGGGCTGGGAATTTCTCTGATGGAACTGTTGAGCATTTTCGCCCCGGAGGAGAGTAGCTTCGCCTATTCGGGGTTTAATTCGGCTTTCCGTCAGGAATATGAACGGCTACAAGCTGAGATGGAACAATTGCGGGAGTCTGTAGGTCGGGAATTTGAACAAGCTAGTTTAGATATTTTGGAATCTTGGTTGTTGAATTGGCCCAAAGTTACCGAAAAAGTTGAGGAAAATCCCCAAATTCCTGCCAAAAATATATTGCCTTTGGTGAAACCAGTGGAGCGACTTGTGCAACAATGGGGAGTGGAGATAATTGCACCGATCGCCTCTGAGGTTCCCTACAATCCGCATCTACACCAGTTAGTCCAGGGAACTGCACAGCCGGGAGATAGGGTGACTGTCACTTCTGCTGGCTACCGAAAGGGCGATCGTCTTCTCTGGCGCGCCCAGGTAAAAGTCCCAACCGATGATAATTTGAGGATTCAGGGAGGTTAGGGAAACCCACATGATGGACTACCCTTTGTGTCTGATTTAGGAGCATGATTTAATCTCAAATTAGGTTAATATTTTAGGGCAATATGGTATAAGAAGCGAGAAGAGTTGAGGATAAACCTATTGCCAGATATGTCAAACCCAAGGAAGCCGCCCAAATCCTTGGAGTCCATGAAAGAACACTCCGCAGATGGGACGAAAATGGCTA
>NZ_JARPLU010000033.1:0-30500 GCF_032349615.1 Limnospira sp. PMC 1279.21
TCCTGTTACAGCCTGTTCAGAAATCATCTGATCACCTCTCAAAGTCCCTCTCCCTTTCTGGGAGCCAGATTTAGAAGGAATCCTGTTACAGCCTGTTCAGAAATCATCTGATCACCTCTCAAAGTCCCTCTCCCTTTCTGGGAGCCAGATTTAGAAGGAATCCTGTTACAGCCTGTTCAGAAATCATCTGATCACCTCTCAAAGTCCCTCTCCCTTTCTGGGAGAGGGATTTAGGGTGAGGGCAATGTATTAAGCGACTGGTGAACAAGCTGTATCCAACCAAGGGGTTGAAATTCCTGCCCGGCAGTTTTTAGGCTAAACCCCACCCAGAATAGATAGTATATACACCCTTTTTACTAATTTAACTGAACGCGCCTGATGATGGCTGCCAAGTACCCCACCCTCAACCTAGTAGCGTGGGGTAACAACCCCCAAGAACTAACGCTTTTGATACCAGCGTGTTTCAACTGTCTGGTTAGGCGTAAATTCCGACACTTCCCGCCCTATTTGAAACTCCGCCGACGGCAAAAGGTTTAGACAAGCATTAACAGTGCCGTCATGGAATGTCTCGCATTCAGGAAAAGTCCATTCTCTCTTTCAGGCAGTTAAATCATCTTTGATATATCCACAATTATAACATATTTTATAATTCGGAAATCATCCACCCCTCCAGCCAATTAACAGCAGTAGCGTTAACAGTTCCCATCTACCCTAATCTGTTGGGCAAATTGGCGATTGTTTACCAGGAATTTGATTGGCAAGTATTCGCCACTAATAGCTTGGTTTTTGCACCTTAGTTATCGACTAATTTTAGGCTGGGAATCTCATCGTTTATTCGCGACTTTTTCCTTGATTTTAGCTACCATAATCCTGCCTTTTCGGCGATTATTACAGCCTGGGAATTTTCGACTTAGCCTCCTTTGTCTAATTCTCAAGCGTCTTAATCAACTGTTTCCGGCTTGGAGGTAATGGCAAAAATTTTTCACCCAAAGTCCGCGCCGATTTTCCCCCCATTTAAAGGACCTACAGCCTGTTCAGAAATCATCTGATCACCTGTCAAAGTCCCTCTTCCTCTCTGGGAGCCAGATTTAGGGTGAGGGTAATGTATTAAGCAACTGGTGAACAAGCTGTAATGGGATTTATAATTCCGTAACCATACCGCCTATTGACCCGATGGTGTTTGAGTGACTGTAACGCTTTGGATTTACCCTTCAATTTCTCCATGAGTGACCATTTGAATCCGGGTCATTTTCCGCAATTCAGCTCGCCGTTTTCAGTGATTGAGAAATCTTGAGGAACCCTAAAAGACTGTTGATGTCAGCCTTAATGGGGGAAATTTACTCATACTTTCCAAACATCTAACCTCAGCCGTTTATACATCTTTTAAAGTTGGCGCGAACGGTGGGAAATTAACTTCTGGGAACCATTCATATTGCCTCCTTGGTTTTGACATCGGTAGTTAAGCGCAAAACATGGTTATAGACCAACCGAGAATCACCAAAACATTGGGCGAAAAATGCTTTTTGTGGTGGATTCGGATAGAGCCGAAAACGGTATGCCTTATTACCCATGTCTGATACCTGTACCTCCTCCAACCCATCATAGCATAGCCTATCTATTTGGATTCAAAAAGTTAAGTTAAGTTTTGTCGTCCGAACTGACGTTAATATATTGGTCTGGCATTAATTCTCGTAACCATAGCGCATTCTCCCCGACATTTTCGATAAGTTTCTGATCTAGTTGATGGAGTCTGGCTAAAGCGATCGATATTCAGACCGGGGAAAATGCGACTTTGAATAGTAACCAGGACAAAAAGAAATCCAGAATAAAGATAGCCAGCAGGGACGTGACTACAGCAGTTGTAGTTGATTGTCCGACTCCTTTAGCGCCTCCCGTCGTCGTCAGACCCCAACTGGTTCCAATCACAGCGATCGCCCACCCAAAGACCACCGACTTAATTTCCGCGCTAATCAAATCCCACAATCCCATTAAATCTCGAATCGAATCGAGGAACAGCACCGATGGTATATTGTAAAAACTCGTAGCTATGAGTAACCCACCTGCTAACCCCGTAATCAGACAAATGATGGTCAGTAGGGGAAGCATGAGAGAACAAGCCAGGACACGGGGAATCACCAGATAGTCCACCGGGTCAGTTTTCATAATATACAGCGCATCAATTTGTTCTGTAACTCGCATAGTTCCCAATTCAGCCGCAAAAGCCGAACAGACCCTTCCCGCAATAATCACAGAAGTGAGAACCGGGGTAAGTTCACGGCTGAGAGACAAAGCCAGAATTCCTCCCACCAAGTGACCTGCGCCCAGGGTAATAAATTCCTGTGCCACTTGAATAGTGAACACCATACCCACGAAACTAGCCGTCAGCAGCGCGATAAATAACGATTCTGGACCAACGATCGCCATTTGTTCTAGGGTATTGCGGCGGTGAATTTTCCCCTGTAGGATGTGCAGCAGAACCTGTCCCCCCAAAAACAGCGAGGCGATAAAGCGTTGAGTCCAAATACCAAGGCTAGAACGGGTTTTAGTAGGATTCAAGGAACTGACCAGGGTTGTTGTAGCAAATTGTATACTTCGTGGCTAGTAGGGTAGTAGCCTGATATGATTATATCAAATTTCCTATCATTTCCGCATCCGCCCGTCCCCCGTTGGTGGTTCAGCCGTACAGGCAGCGGGATTAGTGGAAACCCTGAAAACTCCCGGTCCTTTTACCGTTTTTGCGCCCCATGATGATGCTTTTGCGAAACTCCCCCCCGGAACTGTTCAGACCTTAGTGCAGAACCCACCCCAGTTAGCGCGGATTTTAACATATCATGTGGCTGCTGGCAAGTTCCTGAAGGCAGACCTAGAAAAACTGGATTATTTAACTTCCGTGGAAGGTGCGCCTATTTCTCTGAATTTTACCGAGGGATTTGAGGTGAAAAATGCCACAGTTATCAACCCCGATATTGAAGCAGACAATGGGGTGATTCATGTGATTGATACAGTCATTTTAATGGGGTGATATTCCCAGTTACCAAGACCGGAAAAATCCCCGCCCACCCCCCAGGTTTAAGTAGACAATCAAGGCAGTTGTAGTCAGTGCATTCGTGGCAGGATAACCATGGATTTAAATAGGTTTATTAGTTTGAATAGTCGGCTATTGGGGGGAACCGCTTTGTTGGGGTTGGGTGCTATTGTCACCGGAGGATTAAGCGGCCCTGTTTTAGCCCTGGGGACTAATGTTACCTATGGCTTAATTGCTAACAACCTAGGCACATTAATAGACCGATTACGCAGCCAGAGTAGCGATGTTCTGCGGAATGAAGATATCGCCAAAGCCGCAGGACGCACGGTAGCCAAAGCCTTGACCGAAAAAATCAGCCCCAAGTATCCCGATATTCGGAAGTCCTTAGATAAATTTGGGGACAATATCGAGGGTTATTGGGTGGAATGGGCCGAACAAGCCCAAACCCTGAACCTGTTTGAAACCCTCCAAGAACAGCAATTATATCAGATTTTCTGCCAACCACCGGAGCAGTTTACCGAGTATCAGGTTCTACCCGAACCGGAATGGCGGGAGGTCGTCACCTGGTTATTCCAACAGGGATGCGAGAAGGGGGTTTTGGGGGATACCCCGGAGAGTTATCAAGATGTCATCACCGACTTGGCGGCGGAATTAGCCACTAACTTCAATACACACTTCCGCCAAGTCCTGAAAGACGATGCCAACAACGGCGGGAAAGCGTTTGTGGGGATGTTATTTGACCTGCATGGGGCGACCTTGGCACAAATTGCCGAAATTCGGGACTATTTACCCCAACTCGCTACCCGTCAGGATATGCGCCGGATATTAGCCGCCATTTCCCAATTACAAAACCCGAACCCCCCCGCACCCGCCACCCCTTGGCACGGTTTAGGGGCTGTGGATACGGTTCCCCAACCTCCCCCTCATTTTCTCCCCCGTCCTGAAGATATGGCGGCTTTAAAAGAACGACTTTTGACCCCCAACCATCAAACCCTAGTGATGACGGGACAGGGGCAGAAAGTGGGGGTGCAGGGGATGGGAGGACTCGGGAAAACCGTCTTAGCGGCAGCCTTAGCACGGGATAACGAGGTGCGGCGACAGTTTCCCGATGGGATTATCTGGCTGACGGTGGGAACTAACCCCAACTGTCTCGCCCTGTATCAACGCCTTGCCAACACCTTGGGGGAACGCAACGCCTATCAGGAAGGGGAACCCCAGTGGAATGCCTATCTCTCCGATTTGTTGCGGGAGAAACGCTGTTTATTGGTTCTCGATGATGTGTGGTCACAACGGGAAGCCGAGCGATTTGTGGAGGTGTTGGGGCCGGACTGTCGCCTGTTGCTGACGACGCGGGATGCCCGGTTAATTGCGGGGTTGGGGGCGAATGGCTATGAGTTGGGGATGCTGGATGAGACCCAATCGCGACAATTATTAGCCAATTGGGCGAGAGTCCCTGTCGAAATGTTACCCCCAGAAGCGGAGGCGGTGCGGAAACATTGCGGGAATTTGCCCTTAGCCTTGACGTTGGCTGGGGCGCAAATTGGCATGGGCAACAATTGGGCGGATTTGCTGACGGCGTTGGATGCGGCGGATTTGCACTATCTCGACTCTTCCGAGGGCAGTATCTATAAAGTCCTCAAAACCAGTGTGGAGCAGTTAGCGGCACCCTTGCGACAGGCGTATTTAGAGTTAGGGATTGTGGCAGCGGATGTGCAAGTGTCCGAGGCGGCGTTAGTCAAGTTGTGGGGACGGCGGGGGGATATGCCGGACTATCGGTTGCGGCAGTGGTTGACGGAGTTGGCGCAACGGGGGTTAGTGTTTGTGTCGGGGGAGTCGCCCTCGCGGTGGATGTCCTTGCATGACGTGCCGCAGAAGTATTTACGGGAACAGGTGCAGAATCCGGCGACGTTGCATCGAGACTGGTTGCGGAGTTATGGCGGCGGCCAGTTTCCCTGGACGGGGGCGGAGGTGGCGGCAGAGGTTTATCTGTATCGGCAGGGGCTTTATCATTTCCGAGAAGCGGGGGAAATAGCAGCGTTTCGGCGGTTGTTATGGGATTTTGATTGGTTACAAGGGAAGTTAGAGGCGACGGATATTCGGGCGCTGTTGGCAGATTTTGAGGCGGTGACGGTTGGGGAGAGTCGGGACAGTGGGCTGAAGCGGCTGGAAGGGGCGTTGCGGTTATCGGCTCATGTGTTGGAGAAGGATAGCAGTCAGTTGGCGGGGCAGTTATTGGGGCGGTTGTTGTGATTTTCTCACTGATGTTAAGATAATCATGCAAACAACAGAATTAAGGTGATTTTAAATGACTCAAGTAATTTCAGAAGATGCTATAAAAAGGCGAGAACAGTGGATTCAAAAAATCAAAAATCTGAGCGGAAGATTTGGGGTCAATGTGGAAAGCGTAGAAAACGAATTGAAAAGAGAAATAAAACAATTTGGCTCAGATGTATTGATTGATCATTTGCGACTTTGTGGCAATATTCCCGAAGAATATAAGCATGACTCCAGTGAAGAGAAATTATACTCAAAGTACACGGACAGCCTTTTATCTTTTACATATAACGAAATGGGGCTGACCAGTATTGTTTTAACGGAAAAGTCCAATTCAGCAGACGTTGAAGCAGTTGCGAAAAACTATAGCTTCGTTGCGGACGCTAAAGTCTTTAGACTCAGTAGAACAGCTAAAAATCAAAAGGACTTCAAAATTCAAGCACTGGATAATTGGAAAAGAGGTAAACCCTATGCAATGGTAGTTGCCCCAATTTATCAATTGCCAACTCGAAAAAGTCAAATTTATGAGCAAGCATCAAGTAGAAATGTTTGTATTGTAACTTATTCACATTTGTCCCTATTTGTTAACTATGCAAGAAGAGAAGGTAAATCTAAAGCAGAGGAGTTACTCAACCAAATTTTTACTACAATTCCTGCATTAAATCCTTCTACAAGTGCGGTTGATTATTGGTTGGCTGTAAACAAGACAATTTTGAGTTTTTCAAGTATCATTGATGAGCTTTGGAAATTGGAGAAAGAAGCAGCTACTGAATCGACAAGGATTGCCAAAAATGAAGGAATCAGATTTTTGGCTTCTGAGCGGGAAAAAATCATGAGAATGAACCGTGAAGAAGCTGTGATGGAACTGATTAAAGTTAGCAAAATAGATAGTAAAATTAACAAAATTCAGTCTATTGGTGATAGTAATTTATTTGCAATCAAATAAGGTGAATTAATCATGGTTGATGTTAATCAGATTATTAAAGGAAATTGTATCGAAGTGATGAAGTCCTTTGATGAAAATTCAATTGACTTAACTATCACCTCCCCTCCTTACGATAATTTAAGAAAATACAAAGGATATACTTTTCCTTTTGAAGAAATAGCACGGCAATTGTATCGTGTGACCAAGCCAGGTGGTATTGTTGTTTGGATAGTTGGCGATGCCACTATCAAAGGAAGTGAAACTGGTACAAGTTTTAAGCAAGCTCTTTATTTTAAAGAAGAAATTGGCTTTAATCTTCATGACACAATGATTTTTCAAAAATCTAATCCCATACCACAGATTTATAGGAAAAGATATAATAACATTTTTGAGTATATGTTTGTTTTCAGCAAGGGAAATGTCAAAACCCATAATCCCATAAAAATTGATTGCTTACACGCAGGACTTGAACTCCATGGAACTACTTATAAAAATTATTCTAGAGGCAAGCAAAAGCGGGGGAAAATGGCCCACCCGGTCAAAAATCAAAAGATAAAAGGTAATATTTGGGAATATGTTGTTGGCAAAAAATCAGAAGATCAAGAAGCAAAAGATCATCCGGCTCCCTTCCCTTGTGCCCTGGCTTGTGACCATATTAAATCCTGGACAAATCCAGGAGAAATAGTGCTTGATCCAATGTGTGGAAGCGGGACTACTTGTAGATCTGCATTTCAACTTGGAAGGCAATATATCGGGATTGAAATTAGTCATGAATATTGTGAATTGGCAAGAAAACGGATTCAAAAAATTGAAGCGCAGCCCAGATTACCCATATTGGATTTAGAATAATAAAGCACATGAAAATATATTGAATTGTTCGGTTTTTTCGTTATCCAAGAATACCACCCTGAAACTATGGTATTTGGCGACGGGGACGGAACTGGCTACCCTCACCGGGCATAGTCGCGGGGTAAATGCAGTAGCGATCGCCCCCGACGGGTTCCGAGCGGTCTCGGCATCCATGGATAAAACCCTGAAACTGTGGGATTTGGAGAGGGCGACGGAACTGGCTACCCTCACCGGGCATAGTCGCGGGGTAAATGCAGTAGCGATCGCCCCCGACGGGAAACGAGCCGTCTCTGCATCGGATGATAAAACCCTGAAACTGTGGGATTTGGAGACGGGGGAAGTGTTAGCCACCTTCACCGGGGAAGGTGCGATGGAGTCCTGTGCCGTTGCACCGGATGGGGTGACGGTGGTGGCGGGGGATAAGTCGGGTCGGGTGCATTTTCTGCGGTTGGAGGGGTTGAGGGGTTAATATCACTGTGGACTCTCTAATTTTGTTAGAATTACCGAAATATATCAACTGATTCACTCATGGAAATTGCCAAAGTCTCCGAAACCGGACAGATTATCATTCCACCAGAAATGCGGAAACTCTATAGCTTGGAGGTGGGGACAGAAATCATCTTGACCGATACAGGAAACGGGATTTTAATTCAGCCCAAACCGCCTTTTTCTCCTACTACTTTAAATGAAGTAGCGGGGTGTTTGAAGTATAACGGTTCACCCAAAACCTTAGAGGATATGGAATCTGCTATTAGCCAAGGCATTCAGGAGCAATGGCATGATTGCAGTTGATACCAATATTGTAGTTCGGCTTCTAGCCTTGTAAAATGCTATTCAAAACATCAAACTATGCTAGACATAACCCTAAACTGGAAACCAGACCCCCAAACCTTGACCCAACTGGTACAGGTCGCCATCCAAGAACAGAAAAGTTTAGAAACTCTCCTCGATGAGGCGATCGCTCAGTATCTACAAGCAAATTTAACCCCTAACCCCCTTTCCCCATCCCCCACTCCCCCCGACCCCTTTCTCACAGGTCTCTATGACGGTAGTGCCGAACTTTCTACCGAAGCAGAAGCCATCCTCACCGCAGAAATTCAATCCGCTTCGGGTTTATCATGGAAAAAATAGGGGCGATCGCTGATACTGGATTTGTAGTTGCCTTGCTCAATCGCAAAGATCGCCAGCACGTTGCTGTTGCCACAATTTATCAACAGCACCCAACCATTGCCCTTCCCCAACCTGCACTAACCGAAATTGCTTATTTATTGGGGCGAGATGCGGGAATTCCTACCGTAGTTCAATTTTTGCGTTCCCTCGACAACAGCCGATTTAAAGTCATTTCAGGGAAAGAGAGTCAACCCTATAATGGAGAAGCACATTTTCTGGAGAGGACTCTATGTTACTCAGCGAACTGTTACCTACCGTTAATCAGTTATCTCATCAAGATAAACTTCGACTGATCCACTTTCTCCTCTTGGCAGTCGCTAAGGAGGAAGGGTGTAGCCTAGAACTAACCAGAGAAGTTGACTCAGCGAATGAGTTGCTCCAGCAGCTTGCATCGACTGAGGCAGTGGTATGGTCGCCGCAAACAGATAGCGCATCTGTTCAGGCTTTGTCGGATCTTCTGGTGGCTGCAAAGGAAGGTAGCATCTAATGCTTGATGGACAACGATATTCATTCACTGAACGCATTGATAGTTTTGGGCGATCTGCCATCATGCCCTATTTACCCTTGACGCTCACGTTAGGCGATCGCTCTGTGGACGTGACTGCGTTGCTAGATACAGGCGCAAGTGTCAATGTTTTGCCCTACGAAATCGGTTTACAACTAGGAGCAATCTGGGAAAATCAGACGGTTTCAATCCCCTTAAGCGGTAATTTGGGTCGGAGCGATTCACGAGGTTTGGTTGTATCTGGTGCGATCGCTCAGTTTCCTCCCGTGCTACTTGCATTTGCTTGGACTGAATCGAGAGATATACCCGTTATTCTTGGACAAATGAACTTCTTTGCCGAGTTCAACGTATGTTTTTATCGACACGAGTCGGCTTTTGAAGTTTGCCCGAAGGATAGATGAAATCAATCAACTTATTCGTGAGGGATTTGTGGTAGTTGCCGACTTAACCTATTCCGAAAAACAACAAGCAAAATTTGTGGCAAAATAGATTGCTTGATAGGCAAAAACTCAAAATATGCCAGCAACAAAGTACCTGTTACAGCAATCAATTAATTGAGACCCTTGCAGAAACTTACGGAAGGTAAACTATGACTCAACAAGTTCCCGAACCCAATGCCGAGTTACTATCCGCCGATGATGTTCATCAAGATGTGATGACCCTAACAACGGCATTAGAACAGCGCCATGCTGAACGCCAAGCCTATCAGATTTTATCCCGACCCGATATCCGTAATTTACGCTCATCGCATCCTATCCAAGGGAATTTGTAGTACAGAAGAGGAAGCCAGAGAACGCGCCCTGAGCATTTTAATCGCTGAAGGTTGAGAAAGCGAGTTTCAAATAGCCATTAGAGACAAACCATTAAAATTAAAGCAATCATTTGGCACGAAAAAGATGTTTGGTGCGGTTCAGTCCCCGCCCTTCCCGGTTGCCACACCTGGGCATCCAGTGAGGAAGAATTGTTAGTTATGCTCGCAGATGCTGTTCAGGGTGGGCTCGAAGTTGCCAGCAAAGAACCAGAAATCACCCCAGAAAAAACTGATTGAATTGTCTTTATGAAGTCCATTAGGGTTAGGGATAATTGAGAGATTTGAGGGTTGATGGTAGCTCCTCAATTCTAGCCAATCTGCATCAACGGCGATCGCACCGGGTGAAATGGCGATCGCACCACGGGAAGCCATGGGAGGACATAGTAACCGGGTAGAAGCAGTAGCGATCGCCCCCGACGGGAAACGAGCGGTCTCGGCATCGTCGGATAAAACCCTGAAACTGTGGGATTTGGAGACCGGGACGGAACTGGCCACCCTTACTGGGCATAGTTGGTCGGTAAATGCAGTAGCGATCGCCCCCGACGGGTTCCGAGCGGTCTCGGCATCCATGGATAAAACCCTGAAACTGTGGGATTTGGAGAGGGCGACGGAACTGGCCACCCTCAGAGGGCATAGTTGGTCGGTAAATGCAGTAGCGATCGCCCCCGACGGGAAACGAGCGGTCTCGGCATCCATGGATAAAACCCTGAAACTGTGGGATTTGGAGAGGGCGACGGAACTGGCCACCCTCAGAGGGCATAGTTGGTCGGTAAATGCAGTAGCGATCGCCCCCGACGGGAAACGAGCGGTCTCGGCATCCATGGATAAAACCCTGAAACTGTGGGATTTGGAGAGGGCGACGGAACTGGCCACCCTCAGAGGGCATAGTTGGTCGGTAAATGCAGTAGCGATCGCCCCCGACGGGAAACGAGCCGTCTCTGCATCGGATGATAAAACCCTGAAACTGTGGGATTTGGAGACGGGGGAAGTGTTAGCCACCTTCACCGGGGAAGGTGCGATGGAGTCCTGTGCCATTGCACCGGATGGGGTGACGGTGGTGGCGGGGGATGGGTCGGGGCGGGTGTATTTTCTGCGGTTGGAGGGGTTGAGCGGTTAATATCACTGTGGACTCTCTAATTTTGTGAAAATTACCGAAATATCTCAACTGATTCACTCAGGGAAATTGCCAAAGTCTCCGAAACAGGACAGATTATCATTCCACCAGAAATGCCGAAAATCTCTAGCTTGGAGGTGGGGACAGAAATCATCTTGACTGATACAGGCAAGGGGATTTTAATTCAGCCCAAACCGCCTTTTCCTCCTACTACTTTAAATGAAGTAGCCCGGTGTTGGAAGTATAACGGTTCACCCAAAACCTGAGAGGATATGGAAGCGGCTATTAGCCAAGGCATTCAGGAGCCATGGCATGATTGCAGTTGATACCAATATTGTAGTAAGATATTGGGTGGGGTGGGTTAGGCGCGAGACTATTTTCAGCCAAAATAGTGATCTCAAATCGCGCCGTAACCCACCGGCACCCTCTGTTTTCCCCTAAAATAGCGGTGGGTGCGTCCGCTCTAGTTTTGCTCTAACATCTCGTCAAAAACCCGCACCCACCCTACGAAGAGTGATTTTTAGCTCAACCGTAAGATATTGGGTAGGGTGGGTTAGGCGCGAGATAATTTTCAGCTAAAACAGTGAATCTCAAATCGCGCCGTAACCCACCACCCTCTGTTTTCCTTGACAATAGCGGTGGGTGCGTCCGCTCTAGTTTTGCTCTAACATCTCGTCAAAAACCCGCACCCACCCTACGAAGAGTGATTTTTAGCTAATGTAATGACAATTACATTTTACCCCATTTTGTCTCAAGATCCATTATTTTCAGTTTAATCTGATTGATAATGATAACGTGCTTGTAAAAAATAAACCTTATTTCCTGTTACTTTGTAAACTAAACGATGCTCTAAATCAATGCGTCTTGACCAAGTATCTGCGGCAATATATTTTAGCGGTTCAGGTTTTCCTAACCCGGTAAACGGTTCACCATCAAGGATATCTGCGACTAAATCTAGGATTTTATCTCCTTTTTTGGGTTCAGTGCGATACCACCAAGCTAAATCTGCTTTAAAATCAGGACTAAATACAGGAAAATAACCTGAAATATGATCGTTAGGGGTTTCATTGGCTTGTTTTTTCTTTTTAGGACTCAATTCCTAACTCCTCTTTTAATTCATCTACCGTTTGAGGAGTTGCGGTGCTATTTTCTGACCATTCTAAAGCACGAAATAAACGTTTTGCATTTTCGGGCGATCGCAGTAAATAGACACATTCTAATAAACTCTCTAGCTCATCTTCGGCAATTAACGCCACATTTTTCTCATTGGGGCGCTTAATGACCACAATCTGACGCTGATCACACACTTCATCCAAAATAGTGGCTAAATTCATTCTCGCTTGAGAATAAGTGGTTTCTTTGCTTAACATCATTTTTGCTAGATAACTTCTACAACATTATTGTACAATACTAAGGGGTTCTTGATCCACTAATTCTGGTAAACTTCGATACTGATTCAGCCCGGCCATAAAATCACAACTGTCCCATCTAACCCCCTGTCAAAATCACTCCTTTTTCAATTTATGATGACCCTTACAGAACTACTCCCAGCCATTAAACAACTTTCACCCCTTGACAAAATTAAACTGATTCGTTTGTTGGCTGAAGAAATGGAATCACGAGAAAAAATTGCCCCTTTAGAACCCGGTAAAGCCTATAATTTACCAACTCCTTACAATAGTTTTGGTGCGGGGGCGATTCTGATGCAGGTCATAGAATCCAGTGATGAGGCTTAATGACAATGCGATTTTTTTACTCTACCACTGATTCATCTCAAAATGAATTTGATAGCCTGCCGCAAATCCCCATGATTATTCGGCGAGAGGGTCATACGGTTGAAGCCATTGGATTAGTTGATAGTGGTGCAACGGTAAACGTTATGCAATTAGATATGGGACAACAATTAGGGGCTGTCTGGGAAGACAACAAGGCAATCATTCAACTGACTGGTAATTTAGGAAAGCAACCCGCGATACCTTTGTTGGCAATGGTTTAAATTGGCGATATTCCACCGATTCAGTTGGTGTTTGCTTGGACAAAAAACCTCGATACATCTCTGATTTTAGGACAAACAAACTTTTTTATGGAATTTGAGGTGTGTTTTTACCGTTCCCGGATGGAATTTGAGGTTAAACCTAAGTTTCTATAAACGGTAGGGCGTGCATAATTCCTATCTGAAACCGGAAGGTAAACTATGACTAAACAAGTTCCCGAACCCAATGCCGAGTTACTATCCGCCGATGATGTTCATCAAGATGTGATGACCCTAACAACGGCATTAGAACAGCGCCATGCTGAACGCCAAGCCTATCAGATTTTATCCCGACCCGATATCCGTAATTTACGCTCATCGCATCCTATCCAAGGGAATTTGTAGTACAGAAGAGGAAGCCAGAGAACGCGCCCTGAGCATTTTAATCGCTGAAGGTTGAGAAAGCGAGTTTCAAATAGCCATTAGAGACAAACCATTAAAATTAAAGCAATCATTTGGCACGAAAAAGATGTTTGGTGCGGTTCAGTCCCCGCCCTTCCCGGTTGCCACACCTGGGCATCCAGTGAGGAAGAATTGTTAGTTATGCTCGCAGATGCTGTTCAGGGTGGGCTCGAAGTTGCCAGCAAAGAACCAGAAATCACCCCAGAAAAAACTGATTGAATTGTCTTTATGAAGTCCATTAGGGTTAGGGATAATTGAGAGATTTGAGGGTTGATGGTAGCTCCTCAATTCTAGCAAATCTGCATCAAGGGCGATCGCACCGGGTGAAATGGCGATCGCACTACGGGAAGCGATGGGAGGACAGAATAACGGGGTAGAAGCAGTAGCGATCGCCCTGGACGGTAAATTTGCTATTTCCAGTTCATGGGATAACACTTTAAAAGTATGGAACTTAGAGACAGGTACAGAAGTAGCTATGTTTCTTGGAGAAGCGGAGATGAGTTCCTGCGCCATTGCACCGGATGGGGTGACGGTGGTGGCGGGGGATGAAGGGGGGCGCGTGTATTTTCTGCGGTTGGAGGGGTTGAGGGGTTGAGAAATGGGGTTGCTTAACCCGATTGGGGTGAGGCGGCAAAGGTTAGGGCAGCCACCGGGTTTCTTTCCCTGCATCCGAATCACCAACCCGACCGCTATAATGGCAAAAAGAAACCTCTGGAAAACAGGATGCCAATCACCTTAAACAAAGGACAAGAAAAATTATCACCCAGTAGGGGCGAAAAATTTTTCGCCCCCAAACCCATCAATTCCATAACCTGATTTCTCAATTAATCTGTATTGAAGTGAGCCACCATGAGTTTATCCCTTACGCCAGAAACTGAACAACGCATTGCCCATACCCTCAATCAGGGACAATACCGTTCCGCTGATGAAGTGATATTAGCCGCCTTAGAACTCCTAGAGAAACGAGAACAATATTTAGCCGAACTCCGCCAGCAAATCGAAATCGGGTCAAGCCAAATTCAACAAGGAAAAGTTACCGATGGAGAACTGGTGTTTAGTCGTCTGCTCAACGGTTTACAGCAACAGATAGAGGATTCCTAATGGGGACTTATTCATTCTCTGATGCTGCTCTAGCTGACTTGGAGACCATTTCTGTATCCCTATCGGAAATAAACCCAGACTTAGCTATTAGATTTTTTGAAAAAGTCCGGGATAAATGCCGTCAGTTTGCTCAATTTCCCAATATGGGCAAAAACTACAGTCACATCAAGACAAATCTCCGAGGTTTGATTGTGGAAAATCACATCATATTTTACTTCCCTCGACCTGACGGTATCGATATTGTTCGCATCATTAATGGTTATCGAGACCTAGAATCATTGAATATCTGAAAATCTACAACCGGGTTTCTCCGATTAGCTTGGAGAAAAACCGGCAACTCCCAGCCACCCGGGTTCTGGGCTGTGGTGGTCGGTTGGCGATCGCCCTGTTGGGGTTGGGGATGGCGGATAAAGGTTTCATCGTCAATACAGCCATAGTATTGCGCCAGGGAATTATCCTCGTTTCCAGAGGTGCTTTCTACTGTGGGTGTTGCTTGTGGAAAAGGCGGCGGAGTTGGCTGTAAAGATTCTACCAAGAGTTTGAGCAATACCCAGCGATCGCCTGGAGGTAAATCTAAGACTTGTTTTGGCAATTGTTGGAAGGTCATTAGGGTTAGCGATAATTGAGAGATTTGATGGTTGATGGTAGCTACTCAATTCTAGCAACTCTGCATCAAGGGCGATCGCACCGGGTGAAATGGCGATCGCACCACGGGAAGTCATGGGAGGACATAGTAACGGGGTAGAAGCAGTAGCGATCGCCCCCGACGGGTTCCTAGCGGTCTCGGCATCCTGGGATAACACCCTGAAACTCTTGGATTTGGAGACGGGGGAAGTGTTAGCCACCTTTATCGGGGAAAGTGGTGCGATGAAGTCCTGTGCGATCGCACCGGATGGGGTGACGGTGGTGGCGGGGGATGGGTCGGGGCGGGTGTATTTGCTGCGGTTGGAGGGGTTGAGGGGTTAATATCACTGTGGACTATCTAATTTTGTTAGAATTACCGAAATATATCAACTGATTCACTCATGGAAATTGCCAAAGTCTCGGAAACAGGACAGATTATCATTCCACCAGAAATGCGGAAAATCTATAGATTGGACGTGGGGACAGAAATCATCTTGACTGATACAGGCAAAGGAATTTTAATTCAGCCCAAACCGCCTTTTCCTCCTACTACTTTAAATGAAGTAGCCCGGTGTTGGAAGTATAACGGTTCACCCAAAACCTGAGAGGATATGGAAGCGGCTATTAGCCCAGGCATTCTGGAGCCATGGCATGATTGCAGTTGATACCCAATCTGGGAAAAAGTTACCATTATGTATGGGTAGACTGGCGGGGTTTCCCTTGAGATGGCTACAGGATTTTGGCTCCGGTCAGAGGAGAAATTGTCGAAATATGGCGAGTTTTACATGGCAGACAAGACCGAGAAGAATGGTTGAGCGATTGATGGCGAGGAAGGATGAAAATAGCTGCAGCCATTCTAACCCCAGATGCGATCGCTTTGTTAATCAGGTTTGGGTGAGAAGGCAAAGGTTAGGGCAGCCACCGGATTTCTGGGGTCTAGGTTGCTGGGACGATTTTATCAAAGCTTTAACCTAATGTTGGGAAATTGTCCCCTGATGTTTCCAGAAGGCAAAATAGTAGATACCAGCCCGAGCCATGACCACAAACTTAGAGTGCTACTGTTTCAAAGGCAATGCGTAGGGGATTATCAGAATGCGGTAAAAAGTTGAGCTTTTCAAACCCAATCACTTGCCCCTGTTGGTCCTTCATTAAAATCACCTCATCCCCCGTTTCTTCCGCTTCCACCTCATCTTGAGGATTACCAAACCAGACAACAAGTGTATTGCCGGTGCGGTCATAGAATACTTTTACTTCTGCCATAATTGCTCTCCTTCCTTAATAGCACTGGTTCGATAGGCTGTAATTAAAAATCCTTCTCCATTTAAGCGTCTAGTCACCGCACAAACCCAACGTTTTGTACCATCATTACGGTAGAATAGGTAAACCTGAGCATCAGTGTTACTAAGACGAACTTCGTCTGGGTCGCTTAATGTATTTTGTACCTCGGTCAAGCGGTTGATCATGATTGGATGCTTAACGGTGACAATAAACTGCCAATACTCGGCAGTTGTGCGAACACAGAAGCCAAGAGGGGGGACGATTTCAAAGAGGATTTCAGGATTCGATCAGGAATCATCATTCATAAACCGATTCGGCGATCGCCACATTCATCGAAAAATTCGCCCCCACATCAAAGGTGGGGTCAATACCAATCAGATCCACCTTCGTCCGCCTCGGCTCATCAATCCCCTCAATCTCCTCCCACACCCACTCCGTCCGGGGCGTAGAAAGCAGATGCAGGTTATGGGGGTCGTCGGTGGGTTGCTGACTCATAAAAACACCAGAGACCGCACAGCCCATTATAGCCCCTTCCCCAACCCGAACCTGACATCCAGCTAAAGCATCGGAATGACTGATAATTTCTTCCCAAGTTCCCTTGATTTCTAGCGGTTTTGCCGTCATAGAATATCTCGCTCAATACTAGGATTGAATTGATTATAGACTGCTTCTAACGATCAGACCCTGGAACTGTGGTGGAACTTAGCAACAGGTAAACCATTAGCCACCTTTACCGGGAAAGCGTTGAGGGGTTGAGAAACGGGGTTGCTTAACCCGATTGGGGTGAGGCGGCAGATGGAGCGATCGCACCGGGTGAAATGGCGATCGTATCCTAGCCAGGGGAATTTGTAGCACAGAAGAGGAGGCCATAGAACGCGCCCTGACCATTCTGATAACTCAAAGTTGAGTGGAGAAAAGAAACCGGGTTTCTTAATCAGATTTGGGTGAGGATGCAGAGATTGTCGCAGAAACCCGGTTTCTGGGATGATCGGTGGGTGATACGTTAATGGATGGGCTAAAATCTTGATTAGATAGCCATTAGAGACAAACCATGAAAATGAAGGCAATGATTTGGCAAGAAGATGATGTTTGGTGCGGTTCAGTTCCTGCCCTTCCGGGTTGTCACACCTGGGCATCGAGTTATGAAGAGTTGTTAGAAATGCTTGCTGATGCGGTTCAGGGTTGGCTAGAAGTAGCCAGTGAACAACAAGAAGTCACCCCAGAAAAACAGTTAATTGAGTTGTCTTTATGAAATCGATTTCGGGGAAAGCACTCTGCAAAATTGTGGAGCAACAGGGTTGGCAACTCAAACGAATCACAGGTAGCCATCATATTTATGCCAAAGAGGGTGTGGCAGTTATTCTGTCGATTCCAGTTGATAGCGATCGAGATTTACCGACTGGAACATTAAAAGGTATTCTCAAAGATGCTGGGATGACAGAGGACGACCTGCAATAAACCTCGGTGGGGTTGAGAAACCGGGTTGCTTAATCAGATTTCGGTGAGGATGCAAAGATTGTCCGAGAAACTCGATTTCTTTCTGCAATAGTCGGTGGGTTGTCGGTGGGTGTGGGAGTGTGATAAAATATATTCGAGGGATAAATTGAGGAAAATCACCGATGCAAATTACCATAGACCTACCGCCCGACCTTGAACAAGACCTCATTCGTAAAGCCACACAATCTAATATTCCCCTGCCTACTTTAATTCTGCAAGTTTTACGCCATCAAATGCAAACGCCACCGATTTCAAATTCTCAATGGTCAGAGGCGATTTTGTCTTATCAAGGAGTCCCTGATTTCCCCGCTTTCGAGTCCTATCGGGATGAATTGCTTCCCCCTCGCGAAGAGAAACTATTTTGATGCAATACCTCCTCGATACCTGTGTCATCAGTGACTTCATCAAAGGCGAACCGGGTACTCAAGGCAGAATCCAGCAAACCGCCCCAGTTAACATTGCTGTTTCCTCAATTACAGTGATGGAACTCAACTATGGTTTAATCCTCAATCCACAGCGGGCAGAAAAAATCAAACCGATTATTCTCAGTTTTCTGTCTTCTGTGACGATTCTCCCTTTCACAACCGCTGAAGCTGAAAAAGCGGCTGAAATTCGTGCCATACTCAAATCTCAAAGACAGCCAATTGGGGCTTATGATGTCTTGATAGCCGCCACTGCACTGCAACATCAACTGATAATGATTACCGCCAACCAACGAGAATTTAATCGCGTTGTGGGTCTTAAAACTGAGAATTGGCGACAGACCTAGATGGGGGTTAGAAACCGGGTTTATTAATCGAATTTCGGTGAGGATGCAAAGATTGTCATAGAAACCGAGTTTCTGTGGTCTAAGTGGCTGGGATGATTTGCTCAAAGCCTTAACCTGATGATCGGCGATCGCCCTCTGGCGTTTCCAGAAGGTAAAAGAGTAGATACAGCACCCCAGGAGCTAGATATGACACTCAACGAACTCTGGTGCTCAGGGATTCATCAACTCAACCCCCCCACCACCAGACCCAGAACTCCAACCCGCTAACTTTCCCAACGAGGGCTATTGGCTGGTTGCGGTCTTTGATCGACACTTCAGGGCGATCGCACCGGGTGAAATGGCGATCGCACTACGGTAAGCCATGGGAGGACGAGGCGCGGACTTCTGGCGTTCCCATCTGTCTGGGGTGGCGTTTTTGGTGAAACAAGATGAAGTCTTGGATGTAATCGAGATAGGAGTTCTCGGTTTTGCGACTGAGATGCCGGGATGGCTTGGCGGAGGCGATCGAGAAGTTGGGACGGTTGAGGCACTTCCATGACAGGACTTGCGCTAAAAGACGACGAAAAGGGGTGTTAGACCGCACGTGCGCGATAATAACCATAATATCGGAGTTAGACCGCCAGTGCTTGACAACATCCTCCAGGGGTGAGTTATCCTGTAATTGCGGTCTAATAAATAGTTGTACTGCCTGCGTAGTACGGGACTTGACATACTATGCTACCATCTAAGAAGCGCAGTCACCACAACACTTCGTTGGAGCCGACAAACACCGTTAGCCCGACGACGCTGGCTAAGCGTCGTTCGCGGCTCAACTCCGCCGTTAGCTAGACCGGTAGCGAAGGGTAAACCCCCTCCCCCTGATTTATGAATGCCCCGTAGATGGGACTACAAGTGCTGTTGCTGAGTGGTTGCAACTTTGGGGTTGAGTGTAGCTTGACTTTGATGCTGCCCTAGACTAATACATTAGCTCTATCTACTGTATAATCCCCTAAAGGTTTAAAGACCTGTAGAAACACCAGTACTGCTTGAAAGTTCAAGGCTCAAAAATGCGAATAGAGGATGATGCTCCATCACAACCACCAGAGAACCTTCGATTACCACTATTTGGTGATTGTGTCATAGCCAATCAAGACTTTCAAAAGAAATTTGAAAATTATCAAGTCAATGAAAGCATCGCCCCTTTGCTTATGTTGGGAGATGTTCTTGAAGTTATGAAAGAGCTACCCAGTGATTCTTTCGATTGTTGTATGACTAGTCCACCCTATTGGGGAAAAAGAGAATATGACGCAGGCGGAATCGGATTAGAGCCGGATTTCAATACTTATATAGATAACTTATGCTTAGTTTTCTCTGAGGTTCATAGAGTTCTGAAGAAAACAGGCTCTTTTTGGCTCAATATTGGTGATTCTTACTACAACAAAAACTTACTCGGCTTACCGTGGCGTATTGCCTTGAACTTGACAGATAATCAAGGCTGGATTCTAAGGAATAGCGTTATTTGGAACAAAGTAAAAGGAGGACCAGACAATTCAAAGGATAGATTGAGAAATATACATGAAAATGTGTTTCACTTCGTGAAGTCATCAAGATATTACTACGATATAGATTCTATTCGTTCTTCACCCAGAAAGACGAAAGTAGTGAATGGTTCTGTTGTTTCTGCGACGGGTGTCACTGGGGTTCGCTATAAACGAAAAATCGAGCTATCCACTGACCTATCTGAAAATGAAAAACACAATGCTTACCAGGCATTGGAAGAAATTCTCCGTCAAGTTTCTGATGGCATCATTTCTGATTTCAGGATGATTATTCGAGGACAACAAAGAACCACACATTCTGATTCTGAGAAAGTTTCTGGTCGAGCCAAAGAACTCAAGGAAAAAGGATTTTACTTTCTGAAATATCATCCTAAAGGATCTAAACCAAGTGATGTTTGGGAAATTCTTCCAGAAGATGCTCAAAAACGAGAACTTCACTTTGCGCCCTATCCCGTCGATCTTTGTAAAATCCCAATATCTTCCACGTGTCCACCTAACGGGATTATTCTAGATCCTTTTTGTGGTACTGGAACTACGATGCTTGTAGCCCAGCTACTTGGCAGAAAGTCCTGCGGGATAGATCTTTCCCCTCAGTACTTAGAGATAGCGAAAGAAAGAAGCGAAACAATTTTATGAGCAAAATAATTGAGATTTTTGGATATTCAAGAAATCAACCCGAACATATAGATTTGGCCAGTCTTATTCAAGGGCAACATTGTCCATATTTAAAAAGACGTTGTATAAAAGTCCGCAAAAGCCAACCTGATATATCTATAGGCACCTGCTCAGTAGTCTATGGCAAAAATTCTATTCCGGTCATTATTTGTCCTCATAGGTTACTAGAGAGAAAACAGATCTTTATAGACTGCTTACACTTGCTCACCAACCATGAACCTGGAAATGAATTGCATGTTGTTTCAGAAATTTCAATTCCAGGAGGCAATGTAGATTATTTTCTCGTATCTGCCTTAAATAATAAGGTGAAGGATTTCGTTGGCATTGAACTCCAAACACTGGATACAACTGGCACTGTTTGGCCGGAACGCCAACGGTTACTTGAAGAACTTGGAGTTCCTACAGAAGATAACCAAAGTCAATCTAAAAAGACCTTCGGTATGAACTGGAAAATGACAGCAAAAACAATCCTTATACAGCTACATCATAAGATTGAGACTTTTGAGCACATCAATAAAAAGCTTGTTCTTGTAATTCAAGATTGTTTTCTAGATTATATACAGCGTGAATTTAGCTTTTCACATGTTAGTCATCAAGCTCAATTAGGAGATTCTATGCATATTCATGCATATCAGATGACGGAGCAACCAGACCATTCTTTCAGGTTAGCGTTGGGTTGTCGTTTAAGTACAGATGTGGAGGGTATTGCTAGATGCCTTGGTCTTCAAGCAGAGGCGAATATTGAACTTGAGCAAATTGTTAAAGCCTTAGAGTCGAAGTTGTCGGTGAACACCCTTTTTACTCCTATATAACCTCTTGACTAGCTAACACTGCGTTGGTGCGGACGGAACAGAGGTTATCGATGGGAGTCCGATATTATCTGCCGCCGCACAACTTCACCGTTAAATTTTATCAAGGTGGGAATGTGATGTTTTTCGAGACAATGCCTACTTTTTAACAACATTGGTAGGATCAGGGAGGTCTACCCCCTTTCCAAGAGCGCGATCGCACTATGCTCAATCTACCTGAGAGCCGCGATCATCGATAGAATGGGGATAAAGTTCTGGGTAGAGTGGCAATGACTGAGTTGCTGGAGCGTGCGATTTGCATCAAGATTGGGTCATCAAGCGATGCGTCGTTTTGTATCCAACATGACACCTAATACGGTTCAAGTTGAGCCTCTCATTCCAGAGGACTTAGTACGGGTGCATGAAATTTTGGAACAGTATGCTGATAACCAGCTTGATTTTACCCCCTTGCTTACTAAAAAATAGAGGATTAAAATGATTGTCACACTAGATCTGCCAGCAGAATTAGAAGATGAACTGTCTCTTGAGGCATCCCAGTTAAAGCTACCTATCACAGAGTATATTTTGCGTGTCCTATCGTTTCGCCCGTTTCTTCAAAATCCGCCAAAAACAGGTGCAGAACTTGTTACTTACTGGGAAAATAGCGGAATTATCAACTCTCGTCCTGATATTACCGATAGTCAAGAATATGCTCGCAGATTACGTCGTGAAGCTGAAACCCGTGAGTGATTCTAGGTGGCTCCATGTATTTACTTGATACCGATATTTTTATTGACATTCAAAGAGGCTTTACACCTGCTTTAAGTTGGTTTGTCTCTCTCCAAGAACTGCCCAGTATCCCTGGCTTCGTTGTTATGGAGTTGATTCAGGACGCACAAAATAAGCAACAAGTTCGTAAAGCCTTGCAACTTGTTGCACCACTACCTGTAGTCTGGCCTACTGAAATTGACTGTGCGCGTGCGCTCTCAGATTTCACGGCTTACCATTTATCACATAAAGTGGGATTAATTGATGCTTTGATAGCTGCCTGTGCTGTAGGTCAGGGCTTTACCCTTTGCACCTTCAATACTAAGCATTATCGAGTCATTCCAGGACTAAAAATAGAGCAACCGTATAACCGCTAGGCGCGGGCTAACTTCACCGTTAAATTCTATCAAGGTGGGGATGTGCTGTTTTTGTAGCAATGACTGAGTTGCTTGAGCGGGCAATACAGATCCTGCGGGCGAAGCTCTACGATATTAAACTCCAAGAGCGGCAGGAGAAGGTGACTTCGTTGCGGCGATCGCAGGTGGGGACGGGGGCGCGATCGGAGAAGATCCGCACCTACAATTACAAGGACAACCGGATCACGGATCACCGTTTGGGGCAAAATTTCACGCTGGCAAATATCCTCGATGGGGATATTGATCAGGTGATGGAGGCTTGTATTTCTCAGGATCAGCAGGAGCGGCTGGAGCAGTTGGCCAATGCAACGGAGTAAGGTGTGGGGTGTGCCCACCGACCTTTGTGTTTAATCAACAGTTGGGTGGTGGATTTTGTCAACCTCCGGAATGTGGGTTTAAGTCTGTTTCTGAACGCTCACTCACCCAGTTCATCCAAAGGACTGCGAACCCCTCAGCCACCGCGATTAAGAACGTGGGTGTAAATCCTGGTGGTTTTCACATCTTTGTGGCCTAACAGTTCTTGCACTGTGCGAATGTCATAGCCATCCTCAAGCAAGTGGGTGGCAAAGCTATGGCGGAGGGTGTGGCAACTCCCGTGTTTGGTGATACTGGCTTGTTGTTTGGCTGGCTTCATCCTGCGTTGAATGCGATCTTCAGAGAGATGATGACGGCGAACGGCTCCGGAACGGGGGTCACGAGAACGATGAGCGGCTGGAAATACATACTGCCAGCCCCATTCTCGTTGGGCATTGGGATATTTGCGGGCGAGGGCATCGGGTAGCTCAACTTCGCCGTACCCGTCGAGGAGTTCGCGATCGTGGGCGAGTTTGGTGCGGGTAATTTGTTGTTGAAGGGGGAGAATGAGCGATCGGGGCAACATGGTGATGCGATCCTTTTTGCCTTTGCTGTTACGGATGAGGATTTGGCCATGGTCAAAGTCCACGTCCTTAACTCGCAGTCGTAGGCATTCAGTCAACCGCATCCCAGTCCCGTAGAGTAGGCGGATGACCAAGGCCTCTGGGTCATCCCCAACCTTAGCCAGGATTGCCAGCACTTCCGGGCGCGAGAACACAGTGGGCAACCGCTTGGGGCACTGGGGCCGCTCAAGGACATCAAGGTCTGGCAAGGGAAGGTCAAGAACTTAGCGGTAGAGAACGAGCAAGGCACTGGGGGCAACGTTTTGGGTGGAGGCAGCCATTTTTTTATCGACCGCGAGGTAGTAAGAGGCGCGGAGTTCTGGTACTCCCATCTCTCTGGGGTGGCGTTTTTGTTGAAACAAGATGAAGTCTCGGATATAGTAGAGTATGGAACTTCTCGGTTTTGCGACTGAGATGCCTAAAGCGGATGGCTTGGCGCACGCGATCAAGAAGTTTGGGCGGTTGAGGCACTGATGAGTGGTCATAAGGAGAAAATTATCATGCAGATTACGATTGAACTTCCCGACGACATAGCCAATCAATTACAACCCGTCAATGTTTCCCGCCGAGTTCTAGAACTTATCGCTGCCGATCACTATCGTCAAGGTCGTATTGGAGCCGCCGAAGTGCGACAAATACTTAACTTTTCCTCTCGTTGGGAAACCTACAAATTTCTTAAGCGTGAGAAAGCTTATTTGCCCTATACTGAAGACGATTTAGAGCAGGATGTCCAAGCGATTCGCAATCTGTTGGCTACGGAATGATTATTGTTTCCAATACCTCCCCAATCAACTACCTGATTCTGATTGGGCAGATCGACTTACTACCTGAATTGTTCCGGCAGGTCATCATTCCCCAAGCAGTTTATAGCGAACTATCTGATACGGAAGCTCCAAACCTTGTCCGAACTTGGATAACAACTCCACCCAATTGGCTCAAAATTCAACCTCAACCTGTCAGCCAAGCTTCGGATACAATCATTAATTTGCTTGATCCTGGAGAACGTGCAGCTATCCTTCTAGCCCAAGAACTGAAAGCTAACTTACTTTTGCTAGATGACATGAAAGCGCGACGCACTGCGATAGACAGAGGTTTGAGCATTACAGGTATCCTCGGAATTTTGGATCAGGCAGCAACCCTAAAGCTCATCGACCTACCTCTTGCCGTTCAAAGCCTTCAAGCTACATCTTTTTGGGCATCTGACAGTTTGTTTCAAAGGTTATTAGACAAGCACACTTAAAGCCTCACTACGTAGACTAAAGTACACCGCTCAACTTGAATCTACATCCTCTGAGATCGGGCTAACAAATCGATGGAGCCGACCGTATCAAGATTATCTGTGGGAAACCGAGGTTATCTGCGGCGGCTCATCTCAACGGTTAGACGCTTCGTTATTTGCAAAAGTATGCTGATTAAGTTTGGGCCAGATAATCTTAGAAGATCGGGGGAATTATGGCTTTAGGTATCGCTGTTGTATCATTACTTCTGTTATGTTATTTATATCTCAAATTGAGGGCTGCGGATTGCGCTTTTGTGGAAATGAACCAACGCGATTGGCACATCCATCTCTTGCCGAAACCGTCGTTATTTGCCCGTCTTTTTAATATCATCATTGATAAACGCGGCGCTTCACTTTTGATCACGCTCTTAGAGAAAACAGCCATCGCATCAGCTTTGAAGAAGTCTGTTCGGCAAATGGAAGAGGCCGAAGCCAGTGGACGTGTCCCTGCTATTCTATGTGATGCCGCCGCACGTCAAGCTATGCGGTCGCGATTGGCAAACTACGCGGATGATATGCGCGCCTCTGTCACCCTCAACGCGCTTGCCAAAGTATCCAACTACGCCGGAGCATTGCACTATTTTTCTAATCATGCGGGTTTACTCAAATTAGGTGCAGAAGCGCATAATGAAGTTGTGCGTCAACCCGTCTTCATCGTGTCTATGCCGCGTACGGCTACTACCATTCTCCACCGCACGCTGGCTACAGATACTTCGCGTTGGCGAGCCTTCGACTTGGCGGATATGATTATGCCCTTGCCGCCTATCCCCCGTTCAGACCGCGCGCGCCGTGATCAGTTGGCCGAGAAAGTGCAAAAGAATTTTATCGAGCCACTTAAACGAATTTATCCGGGTTGGTATGAGTGCTTGGAGACAATGCATGCGATGAAACCTAACCAAGTGGATGAAGACTTGGGTATCTATGATTCTGGACTTGGCTTTGGCTACCAAGATACGCTAATGCTTCTTTATCCAGAGCAGCGGGCCCGTGGAATGCCTCTTGAAAGTGCTGAACTGGCTGCCTATCGTTATGCTTGGCTCGATATGGTTATGCGCATTCATCAAACTTTGGAGCCCGATAGCGACAAGACGTGGCTGATGAAAGACCCTAACCACACGGCCTTCCTGCCGCAACTCCGGCAGCAATTTCCGGATGCCCGCTTCATTTTTACCCATCGCCCTCCCCGTGAGATTTTACCCAGTATGGCAAAGTTGTTCGTGGTTTTTACATGTATCTTTGTTGAACCCGGCGCACCGGGAACCACTTCAGCAGAGTGGGGACAGTATGCTTTGGAAAAGACTAACTTTTTCTTGAGCGGGATTGTTGATTACACTAAGGCAAATCCGCCGGATGAAGACCACCGTATCGATTTCTTGTTCTCGGAGTTGGCACCGAATATGGTTGAGTGTATCGGGCGAATCTACGAGATGTGTTTTGATGAAAAACCAACCGCAGAGGCGAAGGCGGCTATGCAGGCTTACCTTGACGATCATAAGCGTGATAAAAAGGGGAATCAACCCCGTTCCTTGCAAGATTTTCACTTGACGGAGGCCAAAATCGCCTTTGAGGAATATAGCAATATGTTCTTAAGAGATAGCGTCTAACAACTCGCTGCACCCGACACGCGCTGCGCGCGTGGTGGCGGCGGAGAGCCGCGCCTTGAAGCTAGTTGACTGGCGGTGGTGCTGGCACCGCACCCGCGCGTGCGGGTGAGCTCGAGGTCGTTAAATCTTATTAAGGTGGGGATGTGATGTTTTTCGAGACAATGCCTACTTTTTAACAACATTGGCAGAATCAGGGAAGTATACCGGCTTTCCAACAGCGCGATCGCACTATGCTCAATCTACCTGAGAGCTGCGATAATCGATAGAATGGGTACAAAGTTCTGGGTAGAGTGGCAATGACTGAGTTGCTTGAGGGTGCGATCGCCTTTGTTACCAGCCTTACCTGAAAGTGAGCAGAATGCGATCGCTTCGCGCTCTGGGATAACTCATGCTCCCGGTCTCCCGATATTCTTGCCAAACTGGCAGATACAGAGATATCGCAGTCGCCAAAGCGATTAAGACATTGCCAATCTTGAGGATCTGTAGGGTGGGCATTGCTCACCTGGCTAGTCGTTAGTGTATATTACGTCCTAATCATCTTGACTATGGCTGTATTATTGTTTGCTTTGATAATATCACCTTAAAATAAAGTATGTCAGGGGAATCAGCCAATTTTGAATTTTTGCGATCGCATGACCTTCAGTTAGTACGTCTTGGGGCTTTAGCTGAACGCTATTTCCGAGATGACCCCGGTACTTGCCTGATTAAGTTACGGCAGTTTGCTGAAGTGCTGGCACAATTGACCGCCGCCAAAACAGGTCAGTTTGTTTCTACCGAGGAAGCCCAGGCAGATTTATTGAAACGGTTGAAGTTTCAACGGGTGATATCGCCCGAAGTCGCTGATCTGTTCCATCAGATCAGAATTGCAGGCAATAGGGCAACCCATGAATATATTGGCGATCATAGGTCAGCCCTGACCATGTTAAAGATGGCCAGACAACTGGCTATCTGGTTTCATCGAACATTCAGTGGCAATACCAGCTTTAGGGCGGGTGCTTTTGTGCCGCCGCCGAACCCAACAGATGTAACAGCCGAACTGGCAGCCGAACTTGAACGCTTGCGGATTGCCCTTGAAGAGACCCGCAGCGAGGCAGAAAGGGCAAGGCTGGCAGCCGAAGAACAGGCTAGGGCGGTGCTGAGTGCCGAGGAGAAAGCCCGTCAGGAAGCTGAAAACCGTTCATTATGGGAGCAGCTTGCGGTCGAGTCGGAACAGGCAAGATCAGCCCTTGAAGTTCAGTTAGCCACCCTTCAGGCAGCATCGAAGCAGTTACCCGCCCAACAGACCGCCGCTATTATTTCTCTGGCTGATCGGGCGGCGACCGTGATTGATCTCGATGAAGATGAAACACGGGCAATTATTGATCAGCAATTGCAGGATGCAGGCTGGTTAGCTGATACCCAAAACTTGCGTCATGACAAGGGCGTAAGACCCGTTAAGGGGAAGAATATGGCGATCGCCGAATGGCCAACGGCTAACGGTATTGCTGACTATGCCCTGTTTGTGGGTACAAGCTGTATCGGCTTCATTGAAGCCAAGCGCAGGCGCAAGAATGTTTCTGCTGCCATTGATCAGGCCGAGCGATACGCCAGAGGGTTTCAGGCGGGTGATGGTTTTGCTCCTATTGATGGTAGCCCATGGGGTGAGTTCCAGGTTCCTTTTGTGTTTGCCACCAATGGGCGACCTTATCTCAAACAGATTGAGACCGAAAGCGGGATCTGGTTTCGGGATGTGCGCCAGCCCACCAATCGCCGCCGTGCCTTAGTAGGCTGGTACACCCCGGAAGGCTTGGCAGCGCTGCTAGGGATGGATCGTGAAACTGCCCATGCTCACCTGAAAACCCAGCCCTATCGGTTTGGTTTTCCGTTGCGTCCTTATCAACAACGAGCGATCGCAGCCGTGGAAATGGCCCTAGAGTCCGATCGCCGTGAGATGTTGGTGGCAATGGCCACCGGAACGGGTAAGACAAAACTGGCGATCGCCCTGCTCTACCGACTCTTAACCGCCAAAAGGTTTCGCCGGGTTTGTTTTGTGGTCGATCGCAGTGCTTTAGGCAGTCAGGCAGCCGGTGAGTTTCGGACGACCAAGGTTGTCACCGCTAAAGCCTTTGGGGATATTTTCGGGTTACAGGGGTTAGAAGATATTACCCCAGAGTCAGAAACCAAGGTGCATATCTGCACCATTCAGGGGCTAGTGAAGCGGGTGCTGTATGCCAGCGAACCCCGAACAGTTCCCCCCATTGACCAATATGATCTGCTGTTGATTGATGAATGTCACCGAGGCTATCTGCTGGATCGGGAAATGTCCGATGCCGAGCTAAGTTTTCGCAGTCAGGATGATTATATCTCTAAGTATCGTCGAGTTTTAGAGCATTTTGATGCGGTCAAGATCGGATTGACAGCCACGCCAGCCCTGCATACGGTGCAGATTTTTGGTGAACCCGTGTTTACCTACGCTTACCGGGAGGCTGTGATCGATGGGTTTCTGATTGACCATGAACCACCCGTGCAGATTACCACTACCTTGAGTCGGAGTGGGATTCAGTTTCGGGCGGGGGAAGCACTCGATGCGATCTACTCTCCCACCGGGCATCTACAGCGCATTTACGCCCCAGACGATCTCAATTTCGAGGTAGAGGAGTTCAATAAGAAGGTGATCACGATTCCTTTCAATAAGGCAGTTGCCAAGGAACTAGCCAAACATATCGATCCGAACTTGCCCGGTAAGACCTTGATTTTTGCCGTGAATGATGCCCATGCGGATATTGTGGTCGATCAGGTGAAGCAGGCAATGGCTGATTATTACGGCGAGATCGAGGATGCCGCCGTTCGCAAGATTACAGGCAGTGTGGACAAGGTAGGGGATTTGATCCGTTCTTACCGTAATGATGCCATGCCTCAGATCGCGGTCACGGTTGACCTCTTGACCACCGGCATTGATGTTCCGAAGATTACCAATCTGGTGTTTTTGCGGCGGGTGAATAGCCGGATTCTTTATGAGCAGATGTTGGGACGGGCAACCCGCCAATGCCCTGAGATTGATAAAGAAACGTTCCGTATTTTTGATGCGGTTGATTTATATGCCAAGTTACAGACTTTGACCGAGATGAAACCCGTTGTGGTCAATCCTGCCATCAGCCTTGAGCAGTTATTTGATGAGTTTGCTCAGGTTACCGAGGCGGATCACCGTGCTGTCATCCGGGATCAGATCCTGGTTAAACTGCGGCGGAAGTTGGGGCGGTTGGCGGATCAAGCCAGAGATCGCTATGAGGCCGATATCGGGGAAACCCCAGAAGAGACGCTCGAGCGGTTCAGGACTTCCCCGCTGCCCGAGTTGGCGGGCTGGGTGAGCGATCGCCCCGGTATCGGGCGGATTTTGGATTGGAATCCAGAAGGGGGTGAGGGGAGCTTGCTGCCGATTTCTCATCACCCTGATGAGGTTGTTGCCGTGACCCGTGGTTATGGATCGGGGCAAAAACCTGATGATTTTCTCGATAGCTTTACCGCCTATGTGCGTGATAACGTCAACCAACTGGCAGCTTTGACCGTGGTATTGCAAAGGCCAAGGGAGCTAACCCGCGCCCAGCTTCGTGAATTGCGCCTAGAGCTTGATAAGATGGGCTATTCAGAAACCAATTTGCGCCAAGCGTGGCAGGAAGCCAAGAATGAGGATATTGCCGCCTCGATCATTGACTTTATCCGTCAAGCGGCGCTGGGCGATCCGCTGATTCCCTATGATGAGCGGGTAAAAGCAGCCATGAAACGCATCCTGGCAAAACGAGCCTGGACAGACCCGCAGCGCAAATGGTTAAAGCGGATTGGGGAACAGGTCGCCCGTGAGTTTATTGTCGATCGCGCTGCCCTGGATCAGGAGCCTTTCCGAAAGGACGGGGGGTTTAATCGCCTCAACCGTATTTTTGAGGGACAACTGGAAGCTATTTTAGGAGATATAAACGAGGAGTTATGGCGAAGGACAGCTTGATTGCCCTCATCCCCCAGCCCCTTCTCCCAAGCAGGGAGAAGGGGAGCCAATCCCCCAGCTCATTTTCTGCCAAGCAGGGAGAAGGGGAGCCAATCCCCCAGCTCATTCTGCCAAGCAGGGAGAAGGGGAGCCAATCCCCCAGCTCATTTTCTGCCAAGCA
>NZ_JARPLU010000033.1:30510-37165 GCF_032349615.1 Limnospira sp. PMC 1279.21
GGGGAGCCAATCCCCCAGCTCATTTTCTGCCAAGCAGGGAGAAGGGGAGCCAATCAAAGTCCCTCTCCCTCTTTGGGAGAGGGATTTAGGGTGAGGGAGAGTCAATGAGTACCAGTAACGTAACCCGTGATATTGTCGCGAAACTTTGGAATTTGTGTCATATCCTGCGAGATGATGGCATTACCTATAACGAATATGTCACCGAATTAACCTATTTGTTATTTCTCAAGATGCTGGCGGAGACGGGGCGGGAAGATTGTTTACCGCAGGAGTATCGCTGGAGCGCATTGGATAGCCGCGAAGGGTTGGAGCAGTTGGAGTTTTATCGCCAGCTTCTGCTTGATTTGGGGAATCAGAAGAAGGTTGCTGACCCCGTGATTCTGGCTATTTTTACCGATGCTCAAACCAGACTGAGAAAGCCCACCAATTTGAAATCGCTCACGGATGCTATTGATCGGCTGGACTGGTTTTCGGCACGAGAAGAAGGCTTAGGCAACCTTTATGAAGGGTTGTTGGAGAAGAACGCCGCCGAGAAGAAATCCGGGGCAGGGCAATACTTCACACCGCGCCCCTTGATTGATTGCATTGTCAGGCTGGTGCAGCCCCAGGCGGGCGAGGTGATCCAAGACCCGGCAGCGGGGACGGGGGGCTTTCTGGTAGCGGCGGATCAGTATGTCAAAAACCAGACGGATGACTTGTACACCCTGACCCAGGAGCAGGGGCGTTTCCAGCGTAATGAGGCTTATCGAGGGTTGGAGTTAGTACCGGATACGCACCGTCTTTGCCTGATGAATTTGATGTTGCATGGCATTGAAAGCGTGGTGATGTGTGGGGATAGCCTGTCACCGGATGGGGAGAGTTTGGGCAAGGCTGATGTGATTCTCACCAATCCACCCTTCGGAACCAAGAAGGGGGGCGGACGACCTACCCGATCGGATTTTTCGGTGACCGCAGAAACCTCTAACAAGCAGTTGGCGTTTGTGGAGCATATTTACCGCGCTCTGAAACCAGGGGGCAGGGCGGCGGTGGTGTTGCCGGATAATGTGTTGTTTGAGGATAATACGGGGCGCAAGCTGAGGCAGCAGCTTATGGATTTGTGCGATCTGCATACCATTTTGCGCTTGCCGACCGGGATTTTCTATGCTCAGGGGGTGAAAACTAATGTGCTGTTTTTCACGCGGGGCAAGACGGACAGGGGCAACACGAAGGCAGTGTGGGTGTATGACCTGCGGGCAAATATGATCAGTTTTGGTAAGACGAGACTGCTGACGGTGGCGGATTTTGCCGAGTTTGAAGCGGCTTTTGGGGATGACCCGTTGGGGAAAGCGCCGCGCACTGACCAGGGGGAGGAAGGGCGATTCCGCTGCTTCACCCGTGAGGAGATTGCTGCCCGCAATGATAACCTAGACATTAGCTGGTTGCGGGATACCAGCGATGACCCAGAGGATGACCTAACGGAGCCGGAGGAAATTGCGGCGGCGATCGCTACCCATTTAGGCAACGCCCTGCGGGAAATTGAGATTATGATGGAGGAGTTTAGCAACGGAGCAGATAGCCGATGACTTTACGGCTGCATTGAGGATGAAACGTTTATTCGTCATCAATAAATTTACACCCAATGAAGATGATATGGAAACAGATCTGAGTATGCACACAATTCAATTAAGGTCTTATGTGGGCAGTGATGGATTATTACATATTTCGTTGCCTGACTTACAGGATACGGAGGTTGATATTATTTTGGTATATCAGCCAGCAAAACCATTAGTAAAAACATCGTCAAAACGACAATGGTCTCCCGATTTTTTAAGTGTATTTGGAGCTTGGGAAGGTGAGCCACTTGTGAGGGCTGTTCAAGAGGAGGCATCCGAGCGGGAGTCGTTTTAATGTCTTATTTGCTGGATACTAATACCTGCATCAATTATATTAATCGGCGTAGCATGAGCGTTTATCAACACCTCATCGCATTATCTCCCGACGATGTGTATATTTGCGAAGATTGGGAGGCCGAAAATCCATGAAAACCCAAGCTGAGGTGATTTATCTATGAATACAACTCAAGAAGCAATTATTCATTGTTTACGACAACAGAGGAGTTTGATTTATGTCTAAGCGGGGCGATCGCGAGCGTTTAGCCGATCGCCTACTCAAACAACTCGCAACTCTAGCCCCAGATGACCTTGATTTAGTCATTGATTTTGTCAGTTTACTACACCAGAGAAAGCATAGCTCTTTGGGCAAACGCCTACGAGACCTATTTCGAGAAACCCAAGCATTACCCGGTGTAAGCCAGATTACTGAGGAAGAGATTGCGGCTGAAATTGAGGCATATCGTAGAGGCGAGTGAAAATTTTAATCGATACAAATGTTTTAGTTTCTGCTGTTTTACGGGATCGTATTCCAGAACAAGTTGTGCTTTATGTTAAAGACATATCGGGCGATCTCAAAACTCGATTTTCAAAAATTCCTGATCAGGAGACTGGTTTATGTCTATCACCAACTTTGCCCCCAAATACACCAACCATTGGAGCGATCGCCATGATGACTAAGATTCAACAAACGAATAAACTGCTAGAGCAGCTAGAAACACTAACTCCTGAAGAGATAAATATGGTAATCGCTTTTGCTGATTTCTTGCACTATAAAAAAAGCATTCAGTCACCAAAGCAAGTCATTCAGAAGCACCCAGGAGCTACCACTCACTTCAGTCCCAAAAACTTGTCTAAACTCCGAGGGATTGCTAAACCTGTATCGGTTTTAGAACAGTCTGATCCTCAGACAGACTATGTTGATTATCTAACGAACAAATACACATAATGCGAGTTTTAATCGATACCAATGTGGTGCTTGACTTTCTACAAGAGCGGGAACCTTTTGTAGAGAATGCAGCGAGAATTTTTCAGCAGATTGATGCTGGGGAAATTGAAGGAGTGATTACGGCTACCACAATCACTAATATTTATTATATTATTCGGAAGTTCGCCGGAGATGGAGTTGCTCGAGACGCGATCGCCCAAATTCTGATCGATCTCACGATCGCCCCTGTGAATCGAGATGTTTTAGAAGGAGCGATCGCTCTACAATTCGCTGATTTTGAGGATGCTGTACAGTATGTATGTGGTATTAGCCATCCTGTAGATGTCATTGTTACTCGTGATGTTACTGGGTTTAGCGCCGCAACCATTCCAGTGGTGCTACCCGAAAACTTTGATGATTTCAAGCTAAGATTGCGGCTGGACGATCCCAGATGATGTTGGCAGAGCGATCGCATTATCGCGGCTAAAGGAAACAACCCCATGAGACAATTACCAATGGAGTTCGAGATTAACCAAAATCGCGCGATCGCCCCTAATCATTTGCGGAACGCTCTGGCAGAAATTGGGGCATATAGTGAGAAGATGGAAGGCGATGAACCGCAAGAGGAGAGAGCAGCGTGAGTGAATTGCCGAAGGGGTGGGTTTTTAGTTCTCTTCTGGGTATTGTCAATCTTCACGACAGTCAGCGTATTCCCTTGAACCAGAAGCAACGTGCTGAACGTCAGGGTGCATATCCATACTATGGAGCTAATGGACAGGTAGATTCGATAGATGGTTTTATTTTTGATGGCAATTACATTCTCTTAGCTGAAGATGGTGGTTATTTTGATCACCCATTTAAAGGCGTGGCCTATGAAGTCTCTGGGCGATTTTGGGTCAATAATCATGCTCATATTCTTTCTCCTTGTAGTGAAATTCCAATAAGGTTTTTATTCTATGTTCTTAATTCACTTGATTGGATGCCTTATGTAGGAGGTTCTACAAGATTAAAATTAACCCAAGAATCAATGCGTAGGGTATTAATCCCCCTTCCCCCACTCAACGAACAACGGCGGATTGTTGCCAAGCTCGATCGCCTCTTTGCCCGTAGTCGTTGTGCCCGTGAGGAGTTGGGGCGGGTGTCTGGGTTAGTTCAGCGCTACAAACAAGTCCTCTTAGTTGCCGCAACATCAGGAGAGTTTTCAGAAGACTGGCAAACAGTTGATATTCAGTCAGTTGCCAAAGTCGGAACAGGTTCGACACCTCTAAAATCAAATTCTAGTTACTATGCTGATGATGGAATACCCTGGATAACAAGTGCTGCCACAGGACAACCATTTGTTACATCAGCATCAGAATTTGTTACTGAAGCCGCAATTTCAGATCATCGACTAAAAAAGTATCCGGTAGGAACTCTTTTAGTTGCTATGTATGGAGAAGGAAAGACACGAGGGCAGGTTACAGAACTTGGAATAGAAGCAACAATCAACCAAGCCTGTGCAGCTATAGTTGTTGACGAGACTTTAGTATTAAAGGAGTATCTAAAACTCTCATTAAAAGCTAATTATCTTGAAATGAGAGAGCTTGCAGAAGGCGGGAATCAACCCAACTTAAATTTAAGCAAAATCAAGAATTTTCCTGTTGTTTTGCCATCACTTCAGCAACAAAAAAAAATTGTCAAGCGAGTTGAAAAGCTGTTCAAAGTGATAGATATCATCGAGCAGGAACATCAAAAAGCCAGCAAACTACTCGATCGCCTAGAGAAAGCCACCCTATCCAAAGCCTTTCGGGGCGAACTCGTACCCCAAGACCCCAACGACGAACCCGCCGCAGTCTTGTTAGAACGCATCCAAGCCCAACGGCAGACGCAACCCAAACGCAAAGCAAAATCGACCCGCAAACCCAAAGCCAATTGAGGGGGTGCGATCGAGGCTAACACTGCTCAACAGGATGTTTCAGAGCCGGATGAGGATATCCTCCTTAATGAGATTGACCCTGTGTATGGGTGGAGTTCCCAGCCAAGTAATTTGGCATGACGGCAATACTTGACACCAGTTTTTTGTTGAGTTGTTGCCCTAAAACCCCAGCTAACAACCCCTTGGCAGCGGACGCTTGAGATATCTTGATCGGGATCCAAAGGTTATCTGTCGCGGCTTATCTTGGTGGTTGGGTAGCCATACTTTTGGATGCCACACTCAAACGAGGTGCTGGATTTTCGTAAGTAGGTAGACTCAATAGCTGCGAAACCGCCCCAAAAAAAGCACAGCCTTGGGTAAAATAAAGAAGCGATGTGATTTTGTCGTGTTAACTGCTTCTGAAAAATGACAAAACTACTTCAACAGGCGATCGCCCAAATCCAACAACTCCCACCCGACCAACAAGATGCGATCGCGGCTCGATTTTTGGCAGAGGACAACATTGGCAGGCTCAGGGAAGTCTACCCGCTTTCCAAGAGCGCGATCGCGCTATGCTCAATCTGCCTGAGAGCCGCGATAATGGATAGAATGAGTACAAAGTTCTGGGTGAAGTGGCAATGACTGAGTTGCTTGAGGGTGCGATCGCCTAATTGAAAAGCCTGCTGATGAGCAAGATGCGATCGCTGCTCGTTTACTTACTCAGATGCTAGAATAGGGCAGCAACGCGGTTTCATTAGCAATATAGCCATGTCTAAAACAATAGTCGAGCGGCAAGATCTTGTTGAGGTAGTAAATGCTCTGCCTGATGAGGTTTTGGTAGAGTTGGCAAATTTTCTTGACTACTTGCGCTATAAAACGTCTCAGGATAAGAAACCTGATCTTTGTCAACAAAACTTTTTGCTCTCTGTTGCCGGCTTAGGTAAGTCTGCTCAACAGGATGTTTCAGAGCGGGATGAGGATATCCTCCTTAATGAGATTGACCCTGTGTATGGGTGGAGTTCCCAGCCAAGTAATTTGGCATGACGGCAATACTTGACACCAGTTTTTTGTTGAGTTGTTGCCCTAAAACCCCAGCTAACAACCCCTTGGCAGCGGACGCTTGAGATATCTTGATCGGGATCCAAAGGTTATCTGTCGCGGCTTATCTTGGTGGTTGGGTAGCCATACTTTTGGATGCCACACTCAAACGAGGTGCTGGATTTTCGTAAGTAGGTAGACTCAATAGCTGCGAAACCGCCCCAAAAAAAGCACAGCCTTGGGTAAAATAAAGAAGCGATGTGATTTTGTCGTGTTAACTGCTTCTGAAAAATGACAAAACTACTTCAACAGGCGATCGCCCAAATCCAACAACTCCCACCCGACCAACAAGATGCGATCGCCGCTCGATTGTTGGCAGAGTTGCAGGACGAGCAAAAATGGGAAACCAGTTTTGCTACCACGACAGACGAGCAATGGGATCAGATGGCCGCAATGGTACGGCAGGAAATCGCAGCAGGAGAAACTCTTGCCCTTGATGAGGTATTCCCAACACAAAAATGAAATCAAGCGTCACAAAGTCATTTCGCCAGCGGCTAGGTGATTTGCCTGCATCAGTTCAAGAACAAGCCCATAAAGCTTACGCCCTTTGGCAAGAAGATCCTTATCATCCGAGCCTTCAGTTCAAGCGAGTCAGTCAGAAGCAACGGATTTATTCTGCTCGTGTCAGTCTCAATTATCGTGTTTTAGGTTTACTCGAAGGCGACGATATTTACTGGTATTGGATTGGCACACACGATGATTACGATGAATTGCTAAAACGGATTTAGTCAGTAGGATTAGGGTGCGTTAGACGGGATCGATAAGGTGATTAGGGTTAGGGATAATTGAGAGATTTGATGGGTGATGGTAGCTGATACATTTACGCGACATTTTTCCGGTTGTTCCCGGACAATGCAACGATAGCAG